>CANQUO010000100.1 GCA_947627085.1 uncultured Oscillospiraceae bacterium | reverse complement strand
AAAGATTTTTCATCTACGCCGGCCACTGCCACGACGTGACCCTCTCCGGCCCCGGAAAGATAGACGGAAATCAGCGGGCTTTTTACGGCGAGGTGACGAAGTGGCACATCGAGGGGGCGTTTTACCCCCGGGCGCCCCTGCTCTTTTTCGAGGACTGCGACAATGTCACGGTCCGAGAGGTGACGCTGACGAAAAGCGCCTTCTGGACGGTGCACCTTGTGGGGTGCCGGGACGTGCTAATAGACGGGGTGCGGATACTAAACGACCTCCGCATGGCAAACTGCGACGGCATCGACCCGGACCACTGCCGGAACGTGCGCATCTCCAACTGCCACATCGAGGCCGCCGACGACTGCATAGTGTTCAAAAACACCCTGGCCGCCATGAAATACGGCCCCTGCGAGAACATAACCGTCACGAACTGTACTCTGACCTCCACCAGCGCGGCCATAAAATTCGGCACGGAGAGCGAGGACCTTTTCAGGAACATCCTTGTGGAAAACTGCGTCATAAGCCGCTCCAACCGGGGCATATCACTGCAGCTCCGGGACCCAGGGTCCATCGAGAACGTGTCCTTCCGCAATATTTTCATTGAGACCCGGCTCTTCCACCCTGACATGTACTGGGGCTCGGCCGAGCCCATAGCCATAACGGTCCTTCCAAGGCACGAGGACACGAAGGTGGGCGCTGTTCGCAACATATTTTTCAGCGGCATAATGTGCGAGGGTGAAAACGGGGCGCTCTTCTACTCCCACGCCCCCGGCGGTATATCGGACCTGGTCCTCGACAACGTGAGCATCCGCCTTCGGAGCGTCACGGACCGGGAGAAGGGCCTTCACGATCTTCGCCCCAAGCCCGGTATCCCCGACCCCGAGCCGGGACTATCCTACATAACCGCCCACAACGTACATAATTCGTCCTTCCGTTATCTTCGCCTGTCCGCCGATGACGAAATGGCCGAAAAGCTCGTCTCCCCCATGCGCTTAAGCTCCTGCGAGGGGCTGGAGGTGTCGTCATGACCGTCCAAAATCTCATGCTCTATGAGGACAAATACTACATACACGTCAACGAGGAAAACGACACCATATTTTATTTTTTCGACTACGACACCAGAAGCGCCGATATAAACATGGTGTTCCCACACTTCCACACCTTTTTTGAGATATGCATCCCCTTATGCCCCGAGGCCGTCCACTTTATCGAGGGCATACCCTACGAGGTACGGGCCTTCGACATCGTTGGCATCTCCCCCAATCGCCTCCACAAGACCCAGTACCCGGCGGGCAAGCCCTGCCGGAGGCTCATTATCCAGTTCAACATCCCCTCCACCGTGGCGGGGCTCTCCGACGAGTACGGGCAGCTCCTCCACATGTTTGACCGGGAGGTCCCCATCTTCCGCTATATACCGGCTGGCCCCCAAAAAGGACCCCATGCGCAACCTCATAATCCACCAGAAATTCGTGGAATTTCTCATACTCCTCTTTTTGAACCGGGACAACAATATCTACTCAAACCAGTCCGAGCTTACGGAGATGGAGAAGAAGGTCTACGCCGTGGCGGGCTTCATCCACGCCCACTACCCGGAGGACCTGTCGCTGGAGAGCCTGGCCCGTGAGTTTTGCATCAGCCCCAGCTACGTCTCCCACCGCTTCAATCAGGAGACGGGCTTTTCAGTCACGGATTACATACAGATGACGAGGATAAGGAACGTCCAGGCACTCTTAGTGAACACCAGCATACCCATAACCGAGGCGGCGGAGCCCTGTGGGTTTAACTGCTTTTCCCAGTTCAACCGGGTATTCCGCAAGCACATCGGCATGTCCCCGTCCCTGTACCGCAAACAAAATCAGCTCCCCCACCCGGCCCAGTGGACGCTGTAAGGAGGATAAACTATGCTCGTATCCCTTACCGAGGTTTTGGCTCTGGCGGAGAAGGGCGGCTTCGCCGTCGGGGCCTTCAATACAACGAATTTAGAGTGTATCCGCGCCGTCCTCGGCACGGCGGAAAAGCTTGGTCTGCCCGTCATTATAAGCCACGCCCAGGTGCGCGAGCCCGTGGCGCCCATTGAGACGATTGGCCCCGTGATGGTGCTCTCTGCGAAGCGCTCGTCCGTGCCCGTCTGCGTGCACCTTGACCACTGCACGGACCTTTCCTACATGGAAAAGGCCCTTGAGCTTGGCTTCACCGGGGTCATGTACGACGGGAGCCTACTTAACTACGGCGAAAACGTGGAAAACACCCTCAAGGCCGTGAAAATGGCCCGCGCCCGTGGCGCGGGGGTGGAGGCGGAGCTTGGAAAGCTGGCCCATCAGGAGGACGGCACCGGGACGGGAGCAGGCCCCGTCTACACCGAGCCCGAGGACGCTTTAAGGTTCGTCCGCGACACGGGCATCGACGCCCTGGCCCCCAGCTTCGGCACCAGCCACGGGATATACAGGTCCGCACCGGTGCTGGACCTTGACAGGGTCGCCGTCATACGGGACACGGTGAAGCTCCCTCTCGTCATGCACGGCGGGAGCGGCGTGTCGCCGGAGGACTACCGCGCCGCCATAAAAAACGGCATACGGAAGATAAACTACTTCTCCTACATGTCAAACGCCGGCGTAAAAGCCGTGAGGGAGCTTTTGGAGCGCGAGGACGTGACGTATTTTCACGACGTCGCCCTCGCCGCCCAGCGCGCCATGGCGGAGGACGTGGAAAAGGCAATGAGGGTATTTTACGGACTTTAAAAGCGCAAAAAAGGGAGTGTCCTTGGTTTTAAGGACACTCCCGGGTATACATAGAGATTTAAAGGAGGGAGAACATGAAGATAATCAACGCCCGGGACTATGACCACATGAGCCGTCAGGCGGCCAACATAATCTCCGCTCAGGTCATTTTAAAGCCCGCCTCCGTGCTGGGCCTTGCCACCGGCTCCAGCCCCATCGGGGCCTACCGCCAGCTCATCGACTGGTACGGCAAGGGGGACATCGATTTTTCCGCCGTGAGGACGGTAAATCTTGACGAGTACGTGGGTCTTGGTCCCGAGGATGAGCAGAGCTACGCCCACTTCATGCGGAAAAATCTCTTTGACAGCGTGAACATCGACCTTAAAAACACGAGCATCCCCGACGGCCTCAACGAGGACGCCCAGGGCGAGTGCAAAAGGTACGATAAGCTCATCGCCTCCCTGGGCGGTATCGACCTTCAGCTTCTGGGTCTCGGCCCAAACGGGCATATCGGCTTTAACGAGCCGGGGGACAGCTTTGCCAAGGGCACCCACAAGGTGCGGCTGAGCGATGCCACCGTGGAGGCCAACAAGCGGTTTTTCACGGACGGCAGAGCCGTTCCGGAGTACGCCTACACCATGGGCATCTGCGACATAATGCAGGCCCGGCGGGTGGTGATGGTGGTGTCGGGAAAAGCCAAGGCGGAGATAGTCCGCAAGGCCTTCCTCGGGCCAGTGACGCCCATGGTCCCGGCCTCCATTTTACAGCTCCACCGGGATTTCACGCTTGTGGCCGATAAGGAGGCGCTTTCGCTCATTTGAGTTTATGTATCGCCATTGCCGCCGCGCCGTATATCCCCGCGTCGTTGCCGAGGCGGGCCAAAACTATGGGCGTATCCCGGCAAAAGCTCAGGGCGAGAGACCCGTATTTTTCACAAGTCTTATCTATGAGTATCTCCCCTGCCCGCGACACTCCCCCGCCGATGACGAATATCTCCGGGTCCACCGTGTGGGCCAGTATCGCAAGGCCCCGGGCGAGGTAATCGCAAAACCTGTCCGCCACCCGAAGGGCCAGACGGTCCCCGGCCTGTGCTGCGTCCCATACCGCTTTCGCGTCCACATTACGGAGTCCTCGAAGCATCGAGGGCTCCGTTGTTTTATGAAGCTCCTCCTTGGCCATACGGGCGCATCCCGTGGCGGAGGCATACTGCTCAAGGCACCCGAAGCCCCCGCAGGCGCACCGGAGCGTCTCCCGTGGCTCCACCCGCACGTGTCCGATCTCGCCCCCCGCCATGTGTGCGCCGGCCAGGCACTCCCCGTCAATGATGATGCCCCCGCCCACGCCGGTGCCGAGTGTGACAAGGACCAGGCTATTATAGCCCCGGCCCGCTCCCTGCCAGTACTCCCCCGCCGCGGCCACGTTGGCGTCGTTGTCCGCCACGACCTTAAGGCCCGTGGCGGCCTCTATCCCGGCGATGAGCGGAAAGCGCTCCCAGCCCAGATTTTCCGCGTCCACCGTGCCGTCGGGCCACACCTGGCCGGGGACGCCGATGCCGATGCCCAGGGTGTCCCCAGCGCTTATCCCAAGCCTTTCCATCCGCTCAAGGAGGCTGTCCGCTATGTCTCTCGGGACGCCGACCCCGGAATTTGCCCGGTTTGTTGGTATCTCCCACTTGTCCCGAAGGCTCCCGTCCTCATAAAATACGCCCATTTTCACATTGGTGCCCCCAAGGTCCACGCCAAGACAAAAGCCCATTTTCTCTCCCCCTTTTGCTGATTTTTTCCTTTTTCCCCGAAAATCCGGCCGGTTTTCGTAAACCTTTTCGCGATTTATAACCGCTTTCCGTCAATAAATACGGCTTTTATGTTGAGTTTATCATCCAATAAGACAAGGTCCGCGCTTCGTCCGACCTCTATTACCCCGGCGTCTATCCCCGCCGCTTTGGCGGGAGCGGCGGAGGCGGCGTAGACGGCGGCCTCCAGCGGTACGCCGAAGCTCACCGCCCGCCTTAATCCCTCCATGAGGCTTATGGCCGACCCGGCGATGGTGCCGTCTGCCAATGTGGCCCTGCCGGAGGTCATTTTCACCGCAAGTCCCCCGAGAGTATAATCCCCGTCGGGCATCCCCGCGCAGCGCAGTGAGTCGGAGATAAGGTTTATCCCCTCCCCGAAGAGCCGAAATGCCGCCCGGACAGCCGAGGGGTGGACGTGAAGGCCGTCGCAGATAAGCTCCGCCGTGGCCCCCGCGTCCATTGCCGCGCCGATTATCCCCGGCGAGCGGTGGTGGAGGGGCGGCATGGCGTTAAATAGGTGCGTCACATGCGTCGCCCCGGCCTCGAAGGCCCGGAGGGCCGTGTCGTAGCCGGCGTCGCTGTGGCCTATGGACACGGCGCAGATTTTTGACGCCCCGCGTATAAGGTCCATGGCCCCCGGCTCCTCGCAGGCCACGGTGACGAGCCTCACCGCGCCGCCGGAGCGGTCGTTGAGCCTTTTGAACATGTCAATGTCGGGCCTATGTATATTCTCCCCGTTCTGGGCCCCCCGCTTTTTAAAGCTGACGAAGGGCCCCTCAAGATTTACCCCGGCGCATTTTGCGCCCGCTCCCCTTTTGAAGCCCCGGACGGCGTCCATGGCCGCGTTAAGCTCCGGCTCTCTGAGTGTCATGGTGGTGGCCAGAAAGCTGGTCACCCCGTTTGAGGCGTAGAAGTTCGATAATCTCTCCAATCCCTCCGGCCTTCCGTCGGAAAAGTCCTCCCCCACCGCCCCGTGGGTGTGAATGTCCACAAGGCCCGGGATAAGGTACCCTCCCCCGGCGTCAAGCTCCGCCTCCCCGGGCAGGGAGCCGACGGCGGTCACCTTGTCCGTAAAGCTTATATCTCCCCTGACGAAGGAGCGATCTATAAAAATATCGGCGTTTTTTATGAGCATATCTACCCCTCCCGGCGTCGTTTCCATGAGAGCATGATAACATACAAGTCGGAAAAAGAAAAGTGTTGCTTTCGGAAAGTTTTCGGTTGAGCGCCATTATATAATGGTAAATAATGAAAATTCGTTAGGACCCTTGACATTTTATTTTCCATGGTCTATAATCCCAAAGGAATTTTAAAAAAGAGGTGACACGGGTGAAAAATGACGAGCCCATGAAGCCGGAGGACGACGGCACTCTCCACGGGCTTTTTCTGCGGTGCTCCAACATAATCTCCCGGCGCATCGGGGGAAACGCCAGCAGAAGGCGGATAATCGCCCTTCTTGACGAGCGCGGGCCGCTGACACAGCGGGAGCTCAGGGAGCTTCTGGGCATACAGGCCGGGAGCCTCAGCGAGCTTGTGTCCAGGATGGAAAAATTCGGCGTGCTGACAAGGACAGTTGACGAGCGCGACCGGCGCAGGACGGTGCTGACGCTGACGGAGCTCGGACTTAAGCGGGCCCGGGAGCCCAGAGAGATGAACGACGAGCGGCTCTTCGCCGCCCTGACGGTGGAGGAGCGGGAGGAGCTTCGCCGGATGCTCCGGAAAATAGACGACGCTCACATAAAATGGGAAAGGGAGGTGGCCGGAAGATGAGGCTCATATTCAGATATCTCGGCCGCTATAAGCACCTTGTGCTTATAGCCATGGTCATGAAGCTGGCCGGTACCGTGGTGGAGCTGCTGCTGCCCACCATATTCGAGCACATAATCGACCACGTTGTGCCGGAGGGGAAGCTCGTCCCGGTGCTCCTGTGGGGCCTCGGCATGTTCCTGACGGCCATACTGTGCCGGGAGCTCAACGTCCGGGCCAACAGGCGGGCCATAGACAACGCCCACAAGGTGAGCTACGACGTGCGCCAGGACCTTTTCAAAAAGACGGTGAACCTGTCAGGTGCCCAGTTCGACGCCTTCGGGCTTCCCAGCATAATCTCCCGCATGACCTCCGACAGCTACAACGTCCAGTCCGCCGCCCAACAGCTCCAGCTGATGTGCGTTCGCGCGCCAATGATGCTCATCGGCGGCATAATCGTGTCGCTTCTGATGGACGCAAAGCTGGCACTTATAATGGTCATAATGCTCCCCCTGCTCATCGCCATAATCCTCGGCGTGTCGGCCCGGGGCCTGCCCCTCTACGCCAGGGTCCAGAAAAAGCTGGACGTGGTGGTCCGGGTCATGCGCGAGAACATAACGGGTATAAGAGTTGTGAAGGCCCTCTCAAAGTCCGACTACGAGACACGGCGCTTCGCCGGCGTCAACGAGGACATGACGAAAAGCGACATCACCGCCACCACCGTAATGGCCATACCGGGGCCCTTCATGCAGATGTGCCTCAATACGGGCCTCGCTCTCGTGGTCGTCATCGGCGCTGGGCGGGTCAACCGGGGTGAGATGGACCCCGGCGTCATATTGGCTTTTCTTACATACTTCAACATGGTGACAATGGGCGTCATGGGCCTATCGCGTATATTCATGACCATGTCCCGTGCCAGCGCCAGCGCCAACCGCATAGCCGCCGTCATCGACGCGGACACGGACCTTCACGTGCTGACGGCGGACGAGGCGAAAAAGCCCTCGGGGGACGGCTTCATACGCTTTGAGAACGTGGACTTCAGCTACGGCGAGGACTCGGCCGACACCTCCGGCTTTGCCGGCGAGGCCCGTGAGAAAGCCCTTTCAAACATATCCTTCACTGTCAAAAAGGGCGAGAGTCTCGGGATAATCGGCCCCACCGGCTGTGGAAAGACCACCATAATAAACCTTCTCATGCGCTTTTACGACGTGACGGAGGGCGGGGTATTCGTGGACGGCCGGGACGTGCGGACATATGAAAAGGACGAGCTCCGCCGCCGGTTCGGCACGGTGTTCCAAAACGACGTGGTGTTTCAGGACACCTTACGTGAGAACATAAGCTTCGGCCGGGAGGTGACGGAGGACGACATACTCTCCGCCGTCCGGGACGCCCAGGCCGCCGAGTTCATAGCCGGCCTTCCCGACGGGCTGGAGCACGAGGCCGCCATAAAGGGCGCGAACCTCTCCGGCGGACAGAAGCAGCGTATATTCGTCTCCCGGGCTCTGGCGGCGAAGCCGGAAATTCTGGTGCTGGACGACTCCTCCTCGGCCCTCGACTACAAGACCGACGCCAGTATGCGCAGGGCTATCGCGGAAAACCAC
>CANQUO010000099.1 GCA_947627085.1 uncultured Oscillospiraceae bacterium | reverse complement strand
GCGCTTCAGAAGATAATAACCTCCCCGACCTATCAAAAGGCCCTCCAGGAGCCCATAATCACCATGAAAAACGGCCGCTACGTGGTGCCGGTGAAGGCCGAGCACAAGGGGGCCGTGCCGGGGCTCACCCACGACGTGAGCTCATCGGGGGCGACCTTGTTCATCGAGCCCATGAGCGCGGTGAAGGCAAATAACGAGATACGGGAGCTGTTGGCCCGGGAGGAGCGGGAGATAGAGCGGATACTCAGAGAGATGTCCGCCGAGGCGTCGGATTTTTCCGAGAGCATTATTCTGGACTACAATCTGCTCACGCAATTGGACCTCATATTCGCCAAGGCAAAGCTCAGCTACCGGCTGGAGTGCGTGTCCCCGGAGCTTTCGGACAGGGGCGAGATCGTCCTTAAAAAGGCAAGACACCCGCTTCTTAAGCAGTCCGAGGCGGTGCCAATAGATATCGAGCTGGGCGGGGATTTTGACACCCTGGTCATAACGGGGCCCAACACCGGGGGCAAGACGGTGAGCATAAAGACGTTGGGGCTCATGTGCCTCATGGCCCAGTGCGGCCTGCACATCCCGGCGGGGGACGAGAGCCGGGTGCCGCTTTTTGATAAAATATTGGCGGATATTGGCGACGAGCAGTCCATCGAGCAGTCCCTCAGTACCTTCTCCTCTCACATGACGAACATCGTGGGGATACTCTCCGAGTGCGGCGAGGGGTCGCTGGCGCTTTTTGACGAGCTTGGCGCGGGGACGGACCCGGCGGAGGGCGCGGCGCTGGCCGTGGCGATAATAGAGTACGCCCGCTCTGTCGGAGCGCGTATCGCCGCCACCACCCACTACGCGGAGCTGAAGATATACGCCATGACGGAAAAGGGGGTCATGAACGCCTCCTGCGAGTTTGACGTTAAGACCTTAAAGCCCACCTACCGGCTCTTAATGGGCATACCCGGCAAGTCCAACGCCTTTGCCATATCCGAAAGGCTGGGGCTCCCGGAGCACATAATAGAGGACGCGAGACGGAGAATGGACAAGGGGGACGTGGACTTTGAGGAGGCGCTGACGAAGCTTGAGGAGAACCGCCGGGACGCCGAGGAGCACAGGGCCCAGACGGCCGAGACCCTGAGAAGGGCCAGAGAGGACCTGGACGCGGCGGAGAGAGAGCGGAAAAGGGCCGAGGAGGAGCGGCTCAAATTTACGAAAAACGCCCGGGGCGAGGCCGAGAGGATACTTGAGGACGCCAAAAGGGCCGCGGACCAGGCCTTCCGGGAGATAGACCAGATGCGCCGGGAGGCGGCGTCGGACATGGACTGGCAGAGGCTTAACGAGGCCAGGACCAGGCTCCGCCAGGGCTTAAACGAGGCCGAGGCCAGGGTCACCCCGGAACGGGAGGCGCCCATAGAGCGCAAGCCCACAAGGCCGGCGGTGAAGGGCGACACGGTGGAGATAATCTCCATAGGCTCCAAGGCCACGGTGCTGGAGGTAAATTCCGACGGGTCGCTGAGCCTTCAGGCGGGGATAATGAAGGTCACCGCGAAACAAAGCGAGGTCCGGGTGGTGGAGCAGGAGAAGGTCAAGGTAAAGCCGGCCCAGGTGTCGGTGCCATTATCCTCGGAGAGCGCGAAATCCGAGCTTGACGTCCGGGGCATGACGGCGGACGAGACGGTGGCGCTCCTGGAGAGGTTCATAGACGGGGCCCAGATGCGCCACATGAACACCGTGACCATCATCCACGGCAAGGGCACCGGGGTACTGCGCAAGGCCGTACACGAGTGCTTAAAGCGCTCAAAGCAGGTGAAGAGTTACCGCCTTGGCCGCTACGGCGAGGGGGAGAGCGGTGTGACGATAGTGGAGATAAAGTAGCGGCGGCTGTCATATTTCCGGCAGATTTGTCAAAATGACGCTAAACCTCACGAAATTATCTTCAATATTCAACACTATTATTTATTGACGGGCGGGGCGGGCTTTGGTAAAATATTTTTATTCTAACAAAGCTAAAGCGCCGGCTACACGCACTTTAATAAGGAGGGGCATACATGTTTTCTAAAACAGTAGAGGTCAAAAATCAGGTCGGGCTCCGCGCGAGACCCGCAACGTTTTTCACCCAGAAAGCCAACGAGTTCAAGTGCCAGGTCTGGATAGAGAAGGAGGAGCGCCGCGTCAACGCCAAGAGCCTCCTGGGCGTCCTGTCCCTGGGGATCATCAAGGGTATGTCCGTCTCCATCTCCGCCGACGGCGAGGACGAGGAGCGCGCCGTTGAGACGCTGTGCGAGCTCATATCCCACGACTTCGCCGAGTAATTTAATGCGCATATATAAGCGGCCTGTTTCAAAAAATGAAACAGGCCGCTTTAAGCGTGTCCAGGTTGTCCGCAAAGGCCCGGGGCCTTTGCGGACAAAGGGGGACGTGCGGAAACAAAATTAGAATTCAAATTTTGTTTCCTGCCGTTTTGCTGCGCGAACGGCCCGTAGGGCCGTACACTGCGCAAAACAAAAGGTAATTTTCGCGACGCGCATGTCGCCGCGAAAATTATTTGATGGCGCCTGCGGGCGGGACGAGGGGTTGCCCCTCCCTTTGGGAGGGGGTAGGGGGTGGGTACGAATCCCTTGAATTTATACGTGATCCGAAAACCCCTTGTAGGGGCGGGTTCCAAACCCGCCCACCGGGACAGTGTCCCATACATCGGTGGGACGGGCGGGTTTAGAACCCGCCCCTACGAGAAAATCGGGGGATTTTGTGGGGCTTCAATTTTACCGCACCACGCTGATGCGCAGCCTTCCCGGATGCCGGAGGGGTCAGGAGTGGGCGCGTTGAGAGGAAGGAGATGATCTCTCGTGGCGAACAAAAAGCTTGACGAGCTCAGGGAGAAGGCGGCGGCGTTGCCGTTAAAGCCGGGGTGCTACATCATGCACGCGGAGGACGGGACGGTCATCTACGTGGGGAAGGCGAAGGCGCTGAAAAACAGGGTGAGCTCCTATTTCCACGGCTCCCACAACCTGAAAACCGAGGCCATGGTCTCGAACATCGACGACTTTGAGGTCATAATCGCAAAGTCGGAGTTTGAGGCGCTGGTGCTGGAAAACTCCCTTATAAAGCACTACAAGCCCAAGTACAACATACTCTTAAAGGACGACAAGGGGTATCCCTTTATTAGGCTCGACATAAAAAGCCCCTATCCGCGTTTTTCCATAGCCTCCCGGAGGGGAAAAGACGGGGCGGAGTATTATGGGCCCTTCGGGTCCCGGGGGAACACGAAAACTGCGCTGGAGTTGCTTTTAAAGGCGCTGAAGCTCCCCACCTGCTCCCGGAGGTTCCCGAGGGATATAGGCCGTGAGCGGCCATGCCTTAACCACCACATGGGCGTGTGCGACGCCTGGTGCCGGGGAGTGCCGGCGCAGGAGGACTATAAGGCCCGCGTGGCGGAGGCGGTCATGGTGCTCAAGGGCCGGGGTCGGGAGCTGACGGCGGAGCTTACGGAGAAGATGACAAAAGCGGCGGAGGAGCTTAAATTTGAGGAGGCCGCCAGGCTTCGGGATACCGTGAAGGCTCTGGAGCTATTGGAGACAAGGCAGACGGTGCTCAACAAGGGCGCCTCGGACACGGACGCCGTGGGATTCTTCGAGGGGGAGGCCAAGTCGGCCTTCGCGGTTCTCCACTACGTCCAGGGACAGCTTCTTGCCAAGGACTGCGAGCTTTTAGACGACCCCATGGGGGACGTGACGGAGTCGGTGTCGCTCCTTGTGAGGCAATATTATATGGACGCGGGGATCATACCCTCCCGGGTGCTCCTGCCCGTGGAGACGGAGGATATGGAGGAGCTTTCAAGGTTTTTGACTGAGAAGGCGGGCCACGCGGTCAATGTGGCCACGCCCCAGAGGGGGATGTACAGGGAATTCATACTGGCCGCCGGGGAGAACGCCCGTGAGGAGGTGGAGCGCAACACCACGGCCACGGAGCGGGTGTCAAAGACCGCCCAGTGGCTCATGGGGGCGCTTGGCTTGGATAAACCGCCAAGGAGGGTGGAGAGCTTTGATATCTCCAACACCGGCGCGGACGACGTGGTGGCGTCCATGGTAGTATTTGAGGACGGAAAACCGAAAAAGAGCGAATATAAAAAATTCAAGATGAAAACAATAGAGGGACAGGACGACTACGGCTCCATGCGGGAGGCGGTGGGGCGCAGATTTGCCCGTTTAAGCTCCGGGGACGTAAGCTTCGGGACGCTCCCGGACCTTTTGCTCATAGACGGCGGGGACAGGCACGCCTCGGCGGCCAGGGAGGCCATGGAGAGTACCGGCGTCAGCGTGCCGGTATTCGGCATGGTCAAGGACGATAGGCACCGCACGAGGGCCCTTGTGACGCCAGAGGGCATGGAGATAGGCATACAGGCAAATCCGGCGGCCTTCGCCCTTATTGGCAACATACAGGAGGAGACCCACCGCTTCGCCATCGAGTACCACCGCTCCCTGAGGTCAAAGCGGGTGAAGAAGTCCCGGCTTGACGGCATAGAGGGCGTGGGGGAGAAGCGAAAGGCGGAGCTTTTGAGGCATTTCAAGAGCGTGAAGGCCATTGAGAACGCGAGCCTTGAGGAGCTTTCCGCCGTAGTTCCAAAAAACGCGGCCAGGGCCGTATACGATAATTTCCACAAAGGGGAAGAAAAATGAGAGTCATAACGGGAGTCGCCCGGGGCAGGAGGCTCCGGGAGCCTGATAATTACGACATCCGGCCAACCACGGACAAGGTGAAGGAGTCCATGTTCAACATAGTCCAGTTCTCCGTCCCCGGGGCCAGGGTGCTGGACCTTTTCGCCGGGACGGGCCAGCTGGGGATAGAGGCGCTATCCCGCGGGGCGGCTGAGTGCGTATTTGTGGACAGGAGCCCGGAGGCGCTGAAAATAGTCAGGGAGAATTTGAGCGCCACGGGCCTTGAGGGGGCGGCGAAGGTGCTCAAATACGACTCCATAGCCTATCTTGAGTCGGCGAAGGGCTTCGATCTTGTGCTTCTCGACCCCCCATACGCCACGGATCTATTGGAAAAAGCAATAAAAATCCTCGGAGGGTTTGACATATTGAATAAAAATGGTATAATGATTTGCGAGAGCCCCCGGGAAAAGGAGTTGCCGAAGCTCCCGGAGGACAAGTTCATGACCCGTGAGTACGCCTACGGGCGGATAAAGCTCACCACCTTCACGAGGACCTGACCATGAAAATAGCTGTATACCCCGGCTCTTTCGACCCCATAACGCTGGGGCACCTGAACATAATAAAGAGGGCCTCCCGGATATTTGACAGGGTGATAGTTTGCGTGGCGGTAAACTCCGCCAAAAAGCCCACCTTCACCCTGAAGGAGCGGGCGGATTTTGTAAGCCGCGTCACCGGAAAGTACGGCAACGTTGACGTGGCCACCTGCGACGGGCTTCTGGTGGATTTCGCCCGGGAGCAGAAGGCGGGGTTCATCATAAAGGGCCTGAGGGCGGTGTCGGACTTCGAGATGGAGTTCCAGATAGCGCTCCTCAATAAAAAGCTGGCCCCTGAGATCGAGACGGTGTTCCTCACGGCGGACGAGAAGTATACGTACCTATCCTCCACCATCGCCAGGGAGATGGCAACCTACAACGCGGATATATCAAAGGTTGTGCCCAGGGAGATAACAGCCGATGTGCTGAGGAGATTATCAAATAAATAAAGGACTTACATATAAGAGAAAGGAAAATTAAAATGGGAAACGACGTTCAGGAGCTCATAGATATGCTGTACGCGATGATCACCGACGCCTGGGGACTGCCCCTTGGCGCGGAGAAGTGCGTCATCGAGAGGGACAAGGTGCTGGACCTGCTTGACGAGATCAAGGCACAGCTCCCGGGGGAGCTTGCCGAGGCCAAGAGGCTGGTGGCCTCCCGCACGGAGTACGTGAACAACGCCAAGCGCGAGGCCGAGTCCATGCGCAAGGTGGCCGAACAGCGCGCCCGCCAGATGGTGGATCAGGAGGAGGTAGTCAGGGCCGCCAAGATACGGGCAAACGAGATAATCTCCGCCGCCGAGTCCAAGTCCAATGAGCTGAGGCGTATCGCCAACGACTACGCCGACGACGCCTTAAGGCGCACCGAGGAGGCCATAAACGAGGCCCTGGGGGAGGTAAGGGATTCCCGCTCCCGCTTCCGCGCCGCCTCAGCCAGCGTCATGCCCCAGTCCTCCGCCGCCCAGGTAAACGAGACGGATATCGAGCTTTGATACAACTTAATTTTACAGATATTGGCGAGCTCCCGAGGTTACATAACTTCGGGAGCTATTTTTATGTCCACTGGCGACATGTCTCAAAAGGGCCGAAAAAGACGGTTTTGCCACATGTTGTGGTTTTACGATTATGTCAACACTAAAATTTTAAAAAATTTTGAAAAACATAAAATTTGCTCTTGCATTTTTTTGGCTGGGAACATATAATAAAACCATCCCGGTGGGGAGAAGTGGGGAGAAGTGCACAACTTACCCACACAAAGCGGAGAAGGGAGGCATGGCTATGACCGGCGTATACAGACATACGATCGACACCAAGGGCCGTCTTGCCATACCTTCGCGTATCCGTGAGGAGTTAGGCGATGTCTTTTACGTGACCATATCCATGGAGCGGTGCCTGACGGCGTACTCCTCGGAGAGCTGGGAGCGTTTCATGGACAAGATAAAGGCGATGCCCAGGGTCAAGCAGATAAAGATGCGCCCGCTCTTTGCCCACGCGGCCAAGTGCGAGGTGGACAGCCAGGGGAGGATACTCCTGCCCCAGGCCCTTCGGGATTTCGCCGCGCTCGATAAGAACGTGGCCGTGGTAGGCGCGGGCGAGTGCGCGGAGCTTTGGGATGAGAGCGCGTGGGATGAGATCGACACGGTGGAGACCACGCCGGAGAATATCGCTGAGGTGCTTCAGGAGCTCGACTTTTGATGGGCGGAGTCCACGTACCGGTACTTCTTCGGGAATGTATCGAAGGACTCAGGTTGAGACCTGACGGCATCTATGTGGATGGCACGCTCGGGCGGGGCGGCCATTCCGCGGTCATTGCCGAGAAGCTGACAACAGGGCGGCTTATCGGCATTGACCGCGACCAGGCGGCGATCGACGAGGCCGGGGAGCGTCTCCGGCCTTGGGCCGGTAGGGTGACGCTTGTCCGGGATAACTTCCGGAACCTGGGCGCTATATTGGACGGACTGGGAATAGACAGGGCGGACGGGATGCTCTTCGATCTTGGCGTCTCGTCGCCACAGCTTGACGACGCCAGCCGGGGCTTTTCCTATATGGCGGACGCCCCGCTGGACATGCGGATGGACAAGTCCGACGCCCTGACGGCGTATGACCTGGTGAACACCTGGAGTGACGCGGAGCTTCGCAGGATATTTTTCGAGTACGGCGAGGAGCGGTATTCCGGCCGCATCGCCGGGGCCATCGTAAGGCGGAGGGCGGAGAGGCCCATCGAGACGACGCTGGAGCTGGTGGACGTTATAAAGTCGGCCATGCCGGCATCGGCGCTCCGGGAAAAACAGCACCCGGCGAAAAGGTGCTTTCAGGCCATAAGGATAGCCGTGAACGACGAGCTGGGCTCCCTCCGGGACATGCTGGATACGGCGCTGGACAGACTCACACCCGGCGGGAGGCTGTGCGTGATAAGTTTCCACTCATTGGAGGACCGGATAGTCAAGAGCGCCATACGCTCAAGGGAGAACGGATGCACCTGCCCGCCGGAATTTCCGGTGTGCGTGTGCGGCTTTAGAAAGACGGTAAAGAGCGTGACGAGAAAGCCCATAACGCCCTCCGAGAGAGAGCTTGAGGAAAATCCCCGCTCGCGAAGCGCAAAGCTCAGGATAGCCGAGA
>CANQUO010000098.1 GCA_947627085.1 uncultured Oscillospiraceae bacterium | reverse complement strand
AAAAACCTCCCCACCGGGAGGTTTTTTCACACTATTTCACCTTCTCCACCACCAGCTCCGCTATCCACCACACGTCATCGTCTCCGAATATCATACTTTCGCTCTGCATGAGCTGACCGTTGGTGGTCACCTTCAAATAGGCGCGCCAGCGGCCAACCGTTGCGTCAAATTCCGTCATGCCCTGCCTCGCGATGGCGTTTTGCACCCTCACGTATCCCAAAAGTCCGTTGTCCGCACCTATAAGGCTCATGGACAAAAGCCGCGCCTCAAAATATACCGGGTCCAGCGACCAAAAGCCGCCCTTATCGCTACCCCGGCGGACAAAGTGGAGGGCCGTTATCGCGCCGTCCTCAAGGGTGTACTCCACCCTCTCCGGCGGGTCCGCCGTGGGGGACACCTCGTGTATAACGCCGCCGGAGACCGGCTTTGGCGTTGTGTCCACCCAGCTCCCGTCGGGCTGAAGGGACCAGTACTCGTTGAGACCGTAAAATCCCACCAGCTTATTATAGTTTTCCGAAAGCTCCTCCGGCGTAACCGCCCCGCGGTTTGGCAAAAACGCCGGCGCGACCAACGCCAGCACCTCAAGACCGATCAGCGCCGTCCAGCCCCCGATAAGTACCGCCGCCCTGACGGCGACCTGCCCTCTCTGCTCAAGGCGGCTCTCGTCCTCCCAGAAAAGCTCATCGCCGCGTCTTGCCTTTACAAAGGACCATATATATAAAATGAAGCTCACCACCGGTATCATAAGGCCCTGGCCTATCACCAGTACCTCCAGAGTCCTGAGAAGCGCGGCGTTCCAGGAAAGCTTGTTTCCCTCTCTGCCCGTGACGCGCAGTCCCATTATGAGCTTGCCCGGTGTGGTGCCGAAAAAGTGAAGCGCCAGCGGCTCAAATAAAAGAGTGGCGGCGATGGAAAAGACTGTCATCCATACGCCGAGATGGGGCAGATTGATTAGTTTAACATAGGAGACGTTGAACACGTCGCAGACGAGCGCCGTGATAAGAAGATAATAAAGCCCCAAATCAAAGGCCCTCGCGAAATACCGCCTCCAGGGCGAGACGATTTGCTCCTCCTCGGAAGTCCCCTCGCTTTCCGTATCCTCCGCTATTTCCGCAGGTCCCGCCGTAAGCTCTTTTTTCTCCTCCATCGCCCCGAGGTACGTTTTCGCGTCCAGCGTCTCGTAGCGCGCGTTCTCCCTGAGCATCCGCTCAAGGACCCTTTTCGCGTCGGCGATGTCCGCCTCGGCGGCGTCCAGGCTCTTTATCCTGGCCCTGAGCCTGTCGGAGAAGTCCCCGCCGTCCGCGTCCATGGCCTTAATGTCGTCAAGGGAAAACCTGAGCGAGCGGAGAAGCTTCACCTTCTCCAGCTTTTCAACGTCGGCGTCCGTGTAATTCCTGTATCCGTTGGCCTCCCGCTTGGGGCTTATCAGTCCCTCGCTCTCATAGAACCTTACGGTCCCCCTATCGAGCCCGGTGCGGGCCTCGACCTCGTTTACGGTCATAAAAACGCCCCCTTTCACCCTCAGGATAAGGCATAAAGTACCTTTACAGTCAAGTACTTTTTATAAAATTCTCCAAAAAATATACCCAAAGACCGCGCAGTCAAGCGTAAAGAAGGTGGGTACCCAGAAAATAAACTTCCCCTTTTTCGTCTTGTGATGCTGTCCGTGCATGGCGAAAAGCGCCCCCAATGAGCCGCCGGCGGCCGTAAAGAGCAAAAGCTCCCACTCCGGTATCCGCCACATATGCCTCTCGGCCCGCCGCTTGTCCACGGCGTAGAGCGCGTATGTAAGAACATTTAAAAATACAAGGTACGCGACAACAAAATATTTCACAGGACCCGCTCCATCTGCTCCGCCCTGCGACGGGAAAGGGCGTCGCTCAGGGCCGTTTTCCGTATGACGGTCTTGACCGTCTCATCCAGCTCCCCGCCCTCCCGGTAGTCCGCCGGGAGCATGAAGTCCGCCCTGCCGTCCCGCAGGAGGGAGCTTGCGGTCTTGGTCCTCCCCTCGGGATATACCGCCACGGAGCAACCGCCGTTTACCCTCACGAGCTTCATGCAGGGCACGTCCGTCACCCCGTCGCCGATGTATATCATGTTCCGAAAGGGCACGGGCCGCTTCTCCTCGGGGGTGAACTCGTTTAAAGACCTGTCGTCGGATAAGTCCGTCACGCCCTTATTTATGCGGAAGAGAAACTGGGTCTTGGTGGTGTAGTTTACCACGTTTTTGGGCCACACCGCCACCCCGTCCACGTCGTATAAAAACTCGCAGGCGAATACCTCGGCAAAGTGCCTGAATATGCTGGAGCCCTCGATTATCTCACGAAGGCCCGAGGAGATGATGTAGTGCTTCACCTCCACACCCTGACGGCGGCCGAAGTCCGTCATGCGCTCAAACCACCCCTCCACCCCGGGGAAAAACTCCAGGTCCCTGCCAAAGCCCACGAAGCTCTCCCGCCGGATGGAGCACCTGGCCGCCCGGGCCCGCTCCAGCATCACGTACATGTAGGCCAGTATCCCGTCCATCTTCTCTTTTGCCGCCAGCTCGTTGGATTCCGTCCAGAATTCCTCCGGCGTCATGTTCACGTTGGGTATGAAGCCGTACTCCTGCATGTCCCTGGTGCAAAGGGTCTTGTCGAAGTCGTACATCAGCGCCACAGTGGCTTTTTCGTTTTTCATAAAATCACCGCTTTCATATTTCACTCAAATCTGCTATTATTGTAGTACAACTCTAAGAAAATTACAAGATGATGCAAAACCGATACATAATTGATGTAATATATGGATATTTAAATGAGGGAGTGTATCAGAAATGGTGCGGATATTGATAGTTGACGACGAGCGGCCCATCGCGACGCTCATAAAGATGAGCCTGACGAAGGCCGGCTATAACTGCGTGTGCGTCTATGACGGTCTTGCGGCGGCGGACCTTTTGGAGAAGGAGACCTTCGATCTCATCCTCCTTGACATCATGCTCCCCGGGGCAACGGGCTTTGAGCTCATGGACTACATACGCCCCCTGGGGGTGCCGGTCATATTCCTCACCGCCAAGGGCGACATATCCGACAGGGTCCACGGCCTTAAAATAGGCGCGGAGGACTACATAGTCAAGCCCTTTGAGATAGTGGAGCTTTTAGCCCGTGTGGAGGTGGTCCTTCGCCGGTATAACAAGCTTGCCAGCGTCATCGAAATAGCGGGCCTCTCCATCGACACCCGCTCCATGCGCGTCACCCGCGACGGCGAGGAGATACCCCTTACGAATAAAGAATATAACCTCCTTCTCCTCTTCGCCAGGAACCCCGGAGCGGCCCTCTACCGCGAGACCATATACGAGCGCGTCTGGGGCGGGGACTACAACGTGGGCAGCCGCACCGTGGACCTGCACATCCAGCGCCTTCGCCGCAAGGTGGGCTGGGAGGACAAGCTCGTCTCCGTCCACAAGGTGGGCTACCGATTGGAGGCCGGGTCATGAAGCTGAGGGTCAAGCTGACCCTTGGCACGGTGGCGCTGTTGGCCCTTATATTCGGCATCTGCGGAAGCCTTCTCATCTCCGCCTCCTTCGACGCCATGCTCCAGAGCGAGCGCCAGTCGGCCCTGGGCTCTTATAACACGGTCCAGAATACCCTTCAGCTTGTAAACTCCATCTCCACCCAGTCCGGCCTTGAGGACATCGTGGCCGCCCTGCGCTCACTGGGGGGCGGCTCCCTTTGGGACGGCGTATTTTTGCGCACCGGGGAGACGCTCCTTTACGCCTCCGGCGGCGTGCCCGAGGGGGTGACGCCGGAGCGAATCGACACCCGCACCGGACAGTGCGCCGTGAGCTACTGGACCGGGGAGGGCAATCAGTACCTCCAGGTCTCCGGCAGTGTGAACGTAAATAACCAGCGGCTGTCCGTCTATATTCTCACGGACATATCCCACATATACGACCTGCGTGAGTCTCAGCTGTCCACCTACCGGCGGCTGCTTATTCTCACCGTAATAATCGGCGCGGCGGGCTCCTGGCTCATGGCGGCATTGCTTACCCGCCCCCTCACGCGCCTCGCCCGGGCCTCCCGGAAGATCGCCCAGGGGGACCTCACGAGCCGCGCCAACGTCACCAGCGGCGACGAGCTTGAGACGCTGGCCGGGGAATTTAACGACATGGCCGACAAGCTGGAGGCCAACATAGCCGAGCTCCAGGACTCCGTCCGCCGCCAGACCGAGTTCATGGGCTCCTTCGCCCACGAGCTCAAGACCCCCATGACCAGCATAATCGGCTACGCCGACCTCATAAGGCGGCGCATGCTCACCGCTGACGAGGAGCAGGAGGCCGCGAACTACATCTTCTCCGAGGGCAGAAGGCTTGAGAGCCTTTCCATAAAGCTTCTCGACCTTCTCATACTAAAAAAGCGCGATTTCGAGCTCAAGGTCTCCTCGCCCTCCGCCATCATCTCCGGCATAGTCCGGGTCATGCGCCCACAACTGGCCGGGTACGACATAACTCTCCGCTACCGGGCCGCCGAGGGCAAGTGCCTTTTGGAGCCGGACCTTGTGAAGTCCCTCATAATAAACCTTGTGGACAACGCCCGTAAGGCCATGGACTCAGGGGGAGCCATATTCATCTCCTCCGAGATGACGGATACCGGCTGCGCCGTCTCCGTCACGGATAACGGCCGGGGCATACCGGAGACGGAGCTTGCCAAGATAACCGAGGCCTTTTACCGGGTGGACAAATCCCGCTCCCGGGCCCAGGGCGGCGCGGGACTTGGCCTGGCGCTGTGCAACGAGATAGCGGCGCTCCACTCCGGGGAGCTGAAAATACGCTCCGTGGAGGGCCGGGGCACAAGCATCACCGCCATACTGAACGGAGGCAGGGCAGATGAAGCGTGAAAAAAATACCTCTCCGGGCAAGGCGAGCCTTTTTCTGTCGAAGCTTTTTCACAACAAGGCCGTCATAGTCTACGCGCTGGCCATACTTCTCTGCGTGGCGAGCTTCTTCCTGCCAGGCATAGTCCTCGGCATACGTGACAGGGCCCTGGCCAACTCCGACGAGACCGTCCCGGTGGACGAGGTACAGCTGAGCCTTCTTTCCGAGCTCAGTACGGCCCAACAGCTGGCGCTGGTGGGCGATCCCGGGGCCACAGTGGTGCACGTCTCCGCCGGACGGCACCTGACCGTGGAGGAGGCCCGGGACCACGCCGACTCCATCGCGCGGAGCATGTCACTTTTGGATAAGGGCGTATCGGAGTTTGAGGTCGCCCTGACACCGCAGCTCTTAGTGGCGGCGGACAACAGCGCCCTTCTCACCTGGACCGCCCAGTATACCTCCGACTCCCGGGACGTGACCATAATATTCGCCGACGAGACCGGAAACTGTCTTGCCTTCCGCCAGAGTACCTACCCCCACGGCAAGGCCGCCCTCTCCGGGGCGGGCGTCGGCGGCGAGACCCAGAGCACGGCCCCCGCCGGCGAGGGCGCCGCGGGCTCCGCGGTGGTGTCCGGCGGCAAATACACCGAGACCTTCAACGACCCCAAGTCCATGGACGGATACGAGGGCCTCATCACCCGTATACTGTCACCCCTTGGCGTCCAATTCGGCGAGATCGCCATCACCTCCGAGGAATCCGTCTCCGCGATCATCCCCTACGACAACACCTACTACTCCATGCCCGTGTCCATCCACAGCGTGGAGCAGGACGGCTACACCTACGCGTTGCACATCAATGTAAATATGTAAAGCCCCGCGCAAATAAGAATGTTTGCATTTTTTATGCGGTTTGGATACGTTTCCTTGGCAATTTATATGCACCCCTCCCTTACAATGTCCCCGTTGCAAGGGAGGTTTTTTCTATGTACAAGCGCAAACGGCGGCCCGCTACGGGCTGTCTCGCCCTTATTCTGGTGTCGCTTCTTATTTCTGTCATTTTGCTCTCGTCCGCCGGTAAGAAGGACCCCAGAAAACCCATCATATATTCATCCGGCCAAGATACCGGGGACCCGTCCGAGCCGGTCGCCACCGCCGAGCACTCGCCCGTCCAGTCGGCCACACCGCCCACGACGCCCGGCTCCGCCGTCCACACCCCGGAGGAGCTCCCCGAACAGTCCCGGAAGCTCTACGACCGGGTCCCGGAGGCCAGGGAATTCGCCCTGGGGTGCTTAGACGCCCACGACGAGCCCGAGCCCGAGGACATTGACCTATCCTATCTCGACCTCACCTCCGTCCCGGACCTTCACCAGTGGGACGAGCGCTGGGGCTACGCCAAATACGCCGGCAACTTCTTCGGCCTTTCAGGCTGCGGCCCCACCTGCATGAGTATGGCCGCCATGTACCTCACCGGCGACAGGTCCCTCAACCCTCTGTACGTGGCCCGGTACGCCGAGGACAACGGCTACTGCTACGACGGCAAGGGCACCGCCTGGGCCCTCTTTACCGACGGCGCCCGTGGCCTGGGCCTCAGCTCCCGGGAGCTCCCGCTTGAGAAGTCCGTCATCGACTCCGCCCTTCAGGGCGGCGGTCTGGTGGCTCTGGTGCTGGGTCCCGGGGATTTCACCGACTCCGGCCATTTTATACTACTGATTGGCCAGGAAAACGGCGACTACATCATCCGCGACCCCAACAACCCCCGGAACACTGCCCAGACCTGGACCTACGAACAGCTGAAGCTCCAGATTCGGGATATCTGGTCACTGAAGAAAATGTAAACCGCGCCCCTCCCACCGGGAGGGGCGGCCGAGCGTAGCAACGGCCGGGGTGGGGTGAATCCTCCTTTCTGTGCGGGCCCACCCCCTACCCCCTCCCAGAGGGAGGGGCAAAATGGAGAAGAAATTTGCGAAAATTTTGCCCTCAAAAGATTGTTTATTTCTTGACAATCTTCCTTGAGTATCCTATAATAAAATTACGTCAACCAAATATGTTGTTGTTTTCCCATATTTTCCATTACGATCGCGCAACATGGTGTGGCGGAATACGCACAGAAAAATGAGGGATTCTTTATGAAGAAACGCGTGTTCGGCATAATTTTAGCGCTGGTACTGGCCCTGTCGCTGGTACCGCTGGCCACCCCGGCCGAGGCCGACTTCAAGCCGGCGGCCGTCAGCTCACACTACTTCTACGATCAGCTGGGCGTCCGGGCGAAGGCCATCTACGACAAGCTCCTCACGGAGTTCACCGGCAGCAGGAGGGCCGACTACTACACCGGCACAAAGACCATAGACCTCATGGGTCTCACATCCAGGTCCGGCGGCGCGGCGCTTGTGACGAGCGCCGACGTGGACGCTTACGTTGACGGCGACAAGGAGCTCTTTAACGACTTCTGCGCCGCCAAGGACGCTCTGGACCTGGACCACTCCGAGCTTTGGTACATAGACTCCGGGTATCTCACCTTCCGTGTGACCCGGGGCGGCGACGGCTACCACGTGCTGGTGGGCCCGGGAAGAGGTCCCACCTATCTTCTGGGCGGCCAGACCATAGACAATGTGGCCGAAAAGGACGCCGAGCTCAACGAGGTCCTGAATACCATCTGCGCCAACGCCGTTGAGAGCCTCAACGAGGCCATGAAGCAGGGCGACTACTCCGAGGCCGACAAGACCGCGGCATTGGTGTCCTCCGTCCACGACCAGGTCACCGCCGGCATACACTACCGCTATGAGATCGAGTGCCACGACGCCGCCAACGCCAAATATATCCGTACCCTCTACGGCATCGTGACCCACGAGGGCGTCTGCGAGGCATACGCCCGCACGGTCCAGGTGTGCCTTACGCGCCTTGGGGTGGAGTGCGTCCTGGTCCACGGCCTTCAGACAAAGGGCACCCCCGAGGACCACATGTGGAACGAGGTCAAGATTGGCCAGGGCTGGTACGCCGTGGACGCCACCTGGGACGACCCCCTGGTGGCCGACTACACCGGCCAGCGGGACCTCACCTTCAAATACGGC
>CANQUO010000097.1 GCA_947627085.1 uncultured Oscillospiraceae bacterium | reverse complement strand
GTATTTCCAAGGCGGCTGACGCCGCATGACGCGGAAAAGGCCGCCGCGAATGTCTTATTTTAATTAGATATTAGTATGAATTTTTTGGGATGGCGAGGAAAGATGGAGCGAACAAGGAGCATCGTCAGGGTCAGCCTCATCGGCATAGCCGTAAATCTTGTGCTGGTGGCATTTAAAGCCGTGGTGGGCTTTGTCACCGGGTCCGTGGCCATAGTCATGGACGCGGTGAACAACCTGTCCGACGCCCTGTCCTCGGTGATAACCATTGTGGGCACAAAATTAGCCGGCCGGGCCCCGGACAGGGAGCACCCATACGGCCACGGGCAGATAGAGTACGTCACCAGCATAACCGTGGCGCTGGTGGTGCTCATTGCGGGCCTCGCGGCGTTCAGGGAGTCGGTCCTTAAGATAATGGACCCGGTGGCGGCGAAATATTCCGCCGCGTCCCTCATAATAATCGCCGTGGCGGTGGTGACGAAGTTCTTCCTCGGCCGGTTCGTCAGGGGACAGGGGAGAAAGCTCAACTCCGAGGCGCTGGTGGCCTCCGGGACCGACGCCATGTTCGACTGCCTCATCTCGGTCTCCACCCTCATAGCGGCCTTCATATCCATCATCTGGCATCTCAATCTTGAGGGCTGGCTGGGCGCTGTGATATCTGTCATAATGCTCAAGACCGGCATGGAGCTTTTGGTGCGGGGCCTTGGTGAGATAATCGGCACCAGGGTGGACAGCGGCCTTTCCATTAAGCTTAAGGAGTACATATGCCGCCGGCCCCAGATATTGGGCGCCTACGACCTGGCCCTCCACCGCTACGGACCGGAGAGGATAATCGGCTCTGTCCACATCGAGGTCCCCGACGAGATGACCGCCCGGGAGATACACGGCCTCACCCGGGAGCTTATGGAGGATGTTTTCAACAATTTCGGCATCGTCCTCACGGTTGGCATATACGCCTCCAACACCGTGGACCCGGAGATCGGGAAGATGAAGGAGACGCTCCGGGACATCGTAGGGGGATATGCGGATATATTGCAGATGCACGGCTTTTACGTGGACACGGACAGAAAGCTTGTGACATTCGACCTCATATTGGACTTCAAATGCGCCAGAAAGGAGCAGATACGCGACGGCATAATCGCCAAGATGGAGAAGCTCTACCCCGATTACACATTTGCGGTGGTGCTGGACAGTGATATAAGCGACTGAAATTGCCTCAAAAGGCGGAGCCTTTTGAGGCAAAGGGGGACGTGCGGACCCGGGATTTGAAATTAGAATTTCAAATCCCGGGTCCTGCTGTTTTGCTACGCGCACGGCCCGAAGGGCCGTACACTGCGCAAAACAAAAGGGATTTTTCGCAAGGCGCATGTCCTTGCGAAAAATATTTGATGATTGGATTGGCGCCTACGGTGGGGGCGCGGGGGTGTGACCTTTTGGGGTTATTTTTCGAGTATTATGGCAGAGGGCCCGAAAAAATGGGAGGTGAAGTGATGGAGGATAAAGAGATCGTGGAGCTTTACTGGGCGAGGGACGACAGGGCGATAAGCGAGACCGCGGAGAAGTACGGAAATTATCTTACCAAGATCGCCGGTAACGCGCTGACAGACACGCAGGACCGGGACGAGTGCGTGAATGACGCGTATCTCGCGGCCTGGAACTCCATGCCGCCGCACAGGCCCCAGAGGCTTGGACCGTTTCTCGGTAAGCTTATACGGAGGCTTGCGATAGACCGTTACCGGCGGCTCACCGCGGCAAAGAGAGGTGGGAGCGAGGCGGCGGCGTGTATCGAGGAGCTTGCGGAGGTACTTCCGGCGGATAATTCCACCGAGGGCGCGGTGGAGAGCCGGGAGCTTGCCGTGGCGCTGAACGGTTTTTTGGAGGGCCTTCCGGCAAGGGCGAGGGAAATAATGACGCGGCGTTACTGGGCCATGGAGCCCATGGATGAAATAGCCCGGGAAACCGGTATGAGCCGTCAGGGTGTTAAGGCGTCGCTTCGCAGGTCGCGGGAGAAGCTGAGAGCGTATCTTGAAAAGGAGGGATGGATATGAACGCGGAGGATATCTTTTGGGCTTTCGGAGAAATATCGGACAAATTTTTATGTGACGCGGTCAAACCGGCCAAGACCGGACACAGGTTGCGCTGGCCGGTAGTAATGGCCGCCGTGGCTATACTTGGCATAATGACATTCGCCACGGCCCTGGCGGTGGATGAGGACTTCAGGGATGACGTTTTTACACTGCTCACCGGAGCCAGCGTGAATAACGACTCAGTCCATGACCGCCTGGACCGCGAGGACGGGCCCGCCGGTACATACGCCGCTGACGGCTCGGACAGCCGTGGGGAGTACGAGATAATGGCCGGGGGCGTCAGCGCGGAGCATTATAGGGTCTTGGGGGCCTTCTCGGTTGGACGGGGGTTTGTGTACTTCACCGACAAAAATGAGTGGTGGGTCGCCACCGGCGTGTGGACGCCGCAAAACGGGGAGCTCACAAGGAGCCGGGACTGGCACCGCGCAAGCGTCCCGATCGCCGGTGAAAACGGGACTGTGAAGGCGGAGTTTGACTGGTGCGAGCACGAGGGGAACATCGCCGTGGACATAAGAACCGAGGAGGGAGAGCCCTACGGAGATTTTATCGTCCGGAACCTGGGAAACAGACTGCTCGTCTGCCCGCGCAACTATCGAGGGGCCTCTATATTTGAGCCGGAGACCGGAAAGGTCACAGATGTTTTCCACAAGGCCAATTTTGACCTCTACGCCGGCGGCCCGGAGACAGGGGAGTATTTTAACGGAAATTCCCTCGTTGACTGCCGGGTAAACAGCGACGCCTCAGTGGTCTTGCTCGCCTATTATGAGTATGGCCCGGAGCTCAGGCCGACTACGCGGTGGTATCTGGCGGACATGAAAAATGGGGAATTTATAAGCCTTGATAAGCTTTCAGATCGCGAGCCGGAGCGGTGCTGGTTTGCCGGCGACGGGACGGTTATTTGCTCAGACCAGAAGGACGTCTGGGCGCTGGAGCCCGGGACCTGGCGGCGACGGGAGCTTCTGAGGGACGCGGAGCTATTGGACTGCGATTTTCTCCGGGAGGATGTCGGGAACGGCGGGATAACGCTGATCGGGAACTCAAAATACGCTGTCAGAACGGGCAAAGACCTTAAATTCAGTGTTGTTGACCTGATGACGGGAAGTGAAACGGCGCTTCCGGTGGACGCCGGATTTGAGCCAAGGTCAGTGCGTATTTACGGGAACGAAAAGGGCGACAAGGTTTTTGTTGAGCTCGGCGTCAATGGCGAGGAGGCCGCCGGCGTCCGCTCATATGCCGTGGTCGTGGACCTTGAGTCCCACACCGCGAGGACCCTGACACGTGACGGCGCGGAGAGCTTCGGCGGATGGCTTGATTGGTTCACGGACGATGAGCTTTTCTCAACGGAATTTGATCCCGGCGGAGAGGCCGGATGGGTGAACGTGTATCATTTAAAGTGAACAAAGGCCATGGGCCTTTGTTCAAAAAGGGGGAACGTGCGGAAACAGCCGCGAAAAGGCCTGCGGGCCTATTCGCGGCTGTTTTCTGCTGTTTTGCTACGCGCACGGCCCGAAGGGCCGTACACTCCGCAAAACAAGAGGGATTTTTTCTGACGCGCATGTCGTCAGAAAAAATATTTGATGATTGGATTGGCGCCTACGGTGGGGGCGGTTTTTAGATGAATGTCAGCGCCACAAGGGCGAGGCTGGAGAGGATGAAGAGGAGCATACCGGGGTTCAGGTAGACCGTTTTAAATTTTGCGCCACGGGGGAGGTCGAGCTTGGCCGGATCGAAGGTCACCTTGCGGAGGTTGACGAAAAAGAGCACAAGGCCCGCGACGCTGAGGGCGAGCATCGTCAGCGCGTAGACGGCGAAGGGGGCTATCTGCGTTAAGAGCGCCTTGAGCGCCGCGATGTCGTTCATATCCACCTGACTTACGGCGTCAAGGTCTATGGACTTAAGCAGGGCCGGGGCCACCACGCCGCCCAGGAAATTTATCAGCATGTGGAGGGACACGGTGTATCTGAGTCTCCCGGTCTTGAGGTAGATATACCCGAACACCAGTCCCAAAGCGGTGGCGTAGAAAAACTGGGACAGGTTCCCGTGGAAAAGGCCGAATATGAGGGCCGAGGCCACCACTGAAAGCCGCTCGCCGTATACGTTCATCCTGTCGATGAGCTGTTTTCTGAAGATATATTCCTCAATGGCGGGGGCCAGGATGACCATGACCAGGACCCGAAGCCACACGGAGTCGTCCATGGCGTAGGTGAGGAGCGGATTTACGGACCCGGCCCCCAGCGCCGCCTCGATAAGCGCAAGGACGATATTGCCGATGATGTTGCCCGCGTACATGGCAAAGACGCTTATTATGGCGGCGGTAATGAACCGCCCCGGCCTCAGTCCGCGCTTTTCCCGGGGGGCGGAGGGGACGTGCCGCATTATAAGGAGCCCCGCCGGGACCGCCGCCAGGTACATGGGCGCGAAGGAGCACAGCCAGAGAAGCCAGGACGGGCCGTTGCCTTCGGGGTAGAAGTATCCCGCGACACCCGCCGCCAGAAGCTGGAGGACCGAGGCCAGGGCCATGATCGTAAAGAGCCCCAGCCCCAGGGTGGAGAACCGGCGCCTTGCCGCTTTAAGGTCGCCATTAAAGGGCGCGGCCTCCCGCCGGCGCTTCCCGCCCCTGGGGTCTATGAATATGGGCGAGAGCCCGAAGAACGCAAAGCCCAGTCCGAAGTTGAGCAGGGCCGCGCCGGTCATGCCCGCCGCCGTGTGTCCGAACACGATGCCCAGGGCCGCGACGGCGATGTCCGGCAGGAGCCCGAAGTAGATAAACAGTATCTGAATCACCTGCTTTAGCGTCTTTCCGGCGGAGACAGGCGCGGAAAGCCCGATGAACGTCCCCACGCTTGTGGCGTAAAAGTCCACGGAGACGATAAGCGGTACCCAGACAAGGGCGGCGAAAAGGTTAGTCCCGGTGAGCAGAGCGCCGATAAGGATGGCGGGGAGCACGTCGAGCAGGCAGTTTGCAGTGCCGCCCATAAGCGACCAGAAGAGCTTGGCCCAGGTGCTCTCAGGTATGAGCAGGAAGTAGTCCATGGCCGTGTCCTGAGCCAAGGGATTGCCCAGGGAGCGGAAAAACGCCAGGGCCGCCAGGGTCAGCGCCATGGGCATGAGGCCGTCGCTGTGGGTCACAAATCTGCAAAAGAGGGCGACCCCAACCGCCGCCACAATATATGTCTCCATGGTCTTTGTGAAAAAGCCAAGGTGTGCGAATCTGAAGCGGTTATAAAGGGATTTGTAGAAAAATACGTTCGCGCCGGAGCCGTGGTCCATGCCGTCCCGCCGGAGCTTTTCGCTCCGGTCCTTTTCGCGCTTGACGAGAAAGCCGGTAGATTTTTCCGACTGGGCCCTCTCCAACAGCTCCGCCGTCTCCTCGGACTTGGCCATCGCGTCCTCGTAGAAATCGGCCTTGATGTTCCAGATGATATATACAAGAAGCGCTCCCGCCAGAGCCAGGGCCAGAAGGCACAGGGCGGCGCCGGTCGCGTTCCCGGCCATGGCGAAGGCGCAAAGGCCCTTTATCCAGCCCCATATGGGGATATATCTTGTTACCGGGGCGTTGAAAAAGAGGACGGCGGCCTTCAGATAGCCCGCGCCGGAGCGCTGTGAAAAAATGATGAAGCCGCCGGCGATAAGAAGGAGCGTGATGAAAATTGCCGGGCGCAAAAATCGCTTGACGGACGTGTGGGTGGAGGCCAGGGTGTAGAGCAGTACCTGAATGAGCGTCCCGAAGGCGATGGTGAGGCCCCAGGACGCCACCAGCGCCAGCGCGGCCCAAAGTGTGAGCCCGGCGTTCATAATAAGATTCGGTAGCTGGAACAGCATGTACGCGCACCCCAGCACCGCCACGCCCAGCTGTGTGGCGAGGCGGAACATGAGGACCGACTGGGGCTTCATGGGGGAGGGGAACAGCAGATTTACGTCCGCCGGCTGAAATATCCTGCTCCCGTTCTTGTCCGCGCTCATGGCGTAAAATACGAACATCAGAAGGACGATACCCCCGGCGGCCAGCTCAATGGCCTCGTTTACCTCGATTCCGGTGCTCTCGGCGAAGGTGGGCCCCTCCGGCTCCGCAATATCATCGGGTGGGTCGGAATCCCCGCCGGAGCCGTCCAAAAGAGCCAGAAACGCCCCCAGGGCGACGCCGATGACGAGGCATACGACTATAAATATCAGCACCCAGGTCTTAAACAGCTTTTTCAGCTGATTTTTGAAGGTGTGAAGGGCGTAGTAGGAAAAAAGTCTCATTTTGCACGCTCCTCCCGGGGCGCGCCGCCCTCGCCGGAGGCCCCGTCCGGAAGACCGGCGCCCTCGGTCACCTCAAAAAAGAGCTGTTCCAGGGTCTTTCCGGCGCTTTCCAGCTCGTCTCTCGTCACGTTGGCGCGGATGGAGCCGTGGTCCATGATTATGGTCCTGTCCCACAGCATGTCCACGCTGTCGATAATGTGGGTACTGACAAGCATGGTGCGGCCCTGGGCGCGCATCTCCTCTAAAAGAAGCTTGAGCTCCTTGATGGCGTGGGGGTCGAGACCGATCATGGGCTCGTCCAAGAGGAGGACCCTGGGCTCCGGCAGGAGGCCGAGGCAGATGTTGAGCTTCTGTTGCATGCCCTTTGAGAGCTCGTCGCCGAATTTCTTCTGCTTGTCCGTAAGCTCGAACCGGCGGAAAAGCTCCTCCTTCCGCTCCTTGTATTCGGAAAGCTTGTAGGCCCGGGCGATAAACTCCATGTGCTCGGAGACCGTGAGATTGGGGTAGAGGGACGGCATCTCGGGGATATAGCCCAGAAGTCTCCTGGCGTCGGTGGTCTTGTTGGGGCAGCCCCCTACGGTTATCTCACCCTCATAGCGCAAAAAGCCGATGACGGATTTCATTATGGTGCTTTTTCCCGCCCCGTTGGGCCCCAAAAGCACCGTGACGCTCCCGGGCTCCAAGGTGAAGCTTAAGTCGTCGCAGGCGACAACCTTGCCGTATTTCTTGGTGACATGAGATACATTCAACATTTCCGTGTGTCCTTTCTATCCATATATACCGAGGACCAGCTCTTCAACAAAAAACGCGCGGCGGTCGCCGCGCGCGAAAAACGCAGCCTGACCTCTGTTGCCACACAGTCACTCCAAAACAGGAAATGAAAATCAAAGCATACGTTTTTACCAAAAGTATGCCTGTTTGGAGAGATATTAAACTGTGTGGCACGGTCATTGTAGCACCAATTCCAGAGAAAGTAAAGAGAAAGGACCGAATCCGACCGATTTGTAAGTAAAATTTGCGCTCCGAGATCGGGGGTTGTCTGTTATACGGATTTGTGGTAATATTTCATTACCACAAATCTTCCGGAGGCGGTCATATGCGGCGGTATGTTCGGCGTGTCAACTATTACGAGACGGACAAGATGGGGGTCGTGCACCACTCGAACTACATACGCTATTTCGAGGAGGCCAGGACGTATTTCATGGAGGCGGCGGGATACGACTACCCGAGGCTTGAGAGGGAGGGGATAATGAGCCCCGTTATCTCCGTAGAGTGCCAGTACAAAAAGCCGGTACATTACGGCGACACGGTGAACGTCGACGTCTACCTTGTGAGCATGACGCGTTTCCGGTGCGTTTTCCGCTACGAGGTCACGGACGCCGCCACCGGAGAGCGCAGGACCACCGGAAAAAGCGAGCACTGCTTTCTGAGCGCGGACGGCGGCATCGTGAATATAGAGCGCGACGCGCCGGAATTTTTCAGCGTATTTTCCGGCGAGGTCGACGGATGAAAAAACGGCGCGGTCAAACCCGCGCCGTAATTTTGTAAGCTTATCTTATTTTCTCGTAAGCTCCCGCTGTAGGTTTGTCAATGATGTGTTACACAATAAAGGAACGAAGAAAGCACGTGAATCGGAGACTGCCAATTAAGAGG
>CANQUO010000096.1 GCA_947627085.1 uncultured Oscillospiraceae bacterium | reverse complement strand
AGATATTCAACTTCTCCCTGAGCTTGTGGAGGCTTTGGCGGAGGACGGACATAAGGCCGGCGCTCAAAAATCTCATCCCCACGGCGGCGGGGGCGATCTTGGCTATGGCGGCGACCGCCGCGCTTATCTACCTCACCGGCGGAGCCCACGGCGTGGCGGGCCTTTTCGCGGGAGGGGCGGTATATATAGCCCTGTATCTCATAACGCTGAGGCTCACGGGAGCCTATAACGGCGGGGAGATAAAGAGCCTGATCGAGCAGGTGAGATAGAAATCGATCGCGGTTCCGCTAAGCGATTTGTCAAGGGGCCTTTCACTCAGGCAGTACCGCCGCCGGCCCCACCGGCGGTGAGCAAGCGCGCTTTGAAAAAGGCCGGCGTCTTGAAACCGTCTACTTGATGTGCTATAATTTCAGCATGGCTCAACAGCGCGATAATCAGGATTTGCGGGGGAGAGATATATGAATCAACTGAAATACAGAAATTTGACGGAAGATGATAAACGGCAGATTTGTGCTTGGGAATATACTGGGGAGTATAAAATATACAATCTCCCATCTTATGATATGATGAAAGCACAGCAAAGCGGTTTTATGAATCCAAAGAACGAGAAAAACTACTTTGCTTTTCTTGATGGAGATGTGCTTGTGGGCTTTGTGAATATTTTGGAGAAAGATACAGAAGTTTTCATAGGTATTGGCGTCGATCCCGCTCTTTGTGGGAAACATTATGGCCGTAGGATGTTGGAGGAGGCATACCACATTTCAAAATGGCTATATCCCCAAAAGCCGCTGTATCTTGAAGTGCGTACTTGGAACATGAGAGCTGTAACGTGTTATAAAAACGCAGGGTTTCATATTGACGGTGAGCAGTATGAATTGACAACGGGGATCGGAACAGGTACTTTTTTCAGAATGGTAAGAGGATAACTACAACTTCCAGTTTGTAGGTCGCAAAAAAGGACATGACCGCCCGTAGGCGCGGGGGTGACAGCAGGAAAAAAGGCCGGAATTTTTCCGGCCTTTTTTCGCGTGTTCCCCTTGTCGGAAAAAGGCCGTAGGGCCTTTTTCGACAGCATCTGTTATGAATTTTCTCTTGACTCCACCCGGTCCCTGAAAAGGAGCGAGATGCACCAGAGGGCCGCGAGAGCCACCAGGGTATAGACCACGCGGCTGACGCTGGCGGTCTGACCGCCGAAGGCCCAGGCCACGAGATCGAACTTGAAGATACCCACAAGGCCCCAGTTGATGCCGCCGATTATCAAGAGGATAAGGGCGATCCTGTCCATGATCATAGCATGATCCTCCTTTTTTGCTTTCGCAGTCTTAATATAACCGGGCAAAGCGAAATTATTCACCGGGAAAATCATATTAAATTTTAAAAAATTTGCAATGGGGATGAATTTGCTGTATACTATTTACCGGTTTGTGAGAGGGAGGGAAAAATTATGAAGATCATAGACCTGCATTGCGACACCATAATGAGATTTTACGGCGGCGAACACCTGGACGGGATGAAAAACTCCCATATCGATCTCGACGGCCTGCGCGCCGGCGAGACCATGGCCCAATGCTTTGCCATATTCGTGCCCACCCACGATGCAGCCACACGCCACGGTATGCCGGACGACCCCTTTGGGTACTTCGATAAGGCTTACGCGGCCTATCTGCGGGAGCTTGAGCTCTGCCGGGATAAGCTGGCCCCGGCGTACTCCGTCACCGATATCCTGAAAAATGACAGCGAGGGTAAGGTCAGCGCCGTGCTCACGGTGGAGGACGGCGTGACATTGGACGGGAAGATAGAGAATGTGGACGAGTACTTCAAAAAGGGCGTGCGGATGGTGGCCCTCACATGGAATTATGAAAATTCCCTGGGCTATCCGCAAAACAGCGATTCGGAAAAGCACCGGCTGGGCTTGAAGCCCTTCGGCATCGAGTGTGTAAGGCGTATGAACGAGCTCGGCATAGCCGTGGATGTGTCGCACCTTTCCGAAGGGGGCTTCTGGGATGTGGCTAAATATTCCAAAAAGCCCTTTATCGCCTCCCACTCCTGCTGTGGGGCGCTGTGCGACATAAGCCGGAATCTGAAGGACGAGCAGATAAAGGCCCTGGCGGACGCCGGAGGGGTCATCGGGCTCAACTACTGCAACTATTTTCTCCATCCCACCTCGGAGCGGTTCGAGGACAGCTACACGGCCATATCGGAGCTTATCCGCCATCTGCGGCACATGGTGGCCGTGGGCGGCATCGAGGCTGTGGCCCTGGGCTCGGACTACGACGGCATAGGGTCGGAGCTTGAGTGGGGCGGCGCCGGCGGCCAGCAGAGGCTGGCGGAGGCCATAGCCCACGCCTTCGGCGTTGACGGGGCGGAGAAGATAACCCACAAAAACGCCCTCCGGGCATTCAGGGATATAATAGGTAAGTAAGTCATCTCAAGGACCTGTCGGCCATTCTGGCAAGGACGCAGGCGGCCTCCGCCCGGGTGATGGGGGAGAGGGGCCGGAAGGTCCCGCCGTCGCCCCGGAGGACGCCGGTTTTGGCAAGAGCGTAGATGTAGGGGTACCGGGCTTTCGATACATCGGAAAAGCTTACGCCAAGGACGCTGTCCGTCCGGGCTTTTTGGGGCAGTGCCCGGTCCATGAGACGGGCAAAGTCCGCCCTCGTTATGGGCGAGCCGGGGGACGCGAAGGACGTGTCGATACCCCAGAGGGCGCAGTAGGCGTAGTAGGGCTCATACCAGCTCCCCACGCCGGAGAAGTCGTGCCGGTCGTCGTAATACCCGGAGAGGAACCTGGCGCACAGCGTCACGGCCTCCGCCACAGTTACGCTGCCGGAGGGGACAAAGAGGCCGTTTTCCCGGCCGTTCATAAGCCCCACGGCCGAGACCGTGTAAACTCCGGAGGCGTACCAGGCCGAGGCGGGCACGTCGCGGTAGCTGACATTACCTTTTTGAGAAAAATATCCCACAAAATCGTGTTTTTTGGGAACCGAGCCGGAGCGCAGGAAGTCATAATATTCGGCGGTGGGCTGGACGATGAAGCTTATCCGGTAGCCCTTGCTTTTAAACAGCGTCCGGTCAAAATCCGCCCAGTCCCGGACGGACACCCGCACAAGGCCCCGGCCGTCGCCGTTGCCCTCAAGATATGTGACCTCCTTTTTGTCGTACGCCAGTATTATTACCGAGTGGCCGTAATTTGAGTTATAAGACCCGTCGGCGTTTGGAGTCGTGCGCATAAGCGCCCCGCAGGATACCCCGGCGGAGGCGAAAAGCTCGTAGCTTGCGCTATTGCAGTTACCAAGGACCCAGCGGGAGCTCTGCCACGCGCCGCTCTCCCCGTGGTATGGGATATCCCCGAAGAGCGTTGAGTATACGGCGTTGGCGTATATGTAGCAGGAGGAGCCGGAGTAGACGTTGCCCCGGCTGTCCCGGGTGTAGAGAGTCCTGCCCACGGGCACGTCCCGGTAACCCACACGGGCCGACACGGGCGCGGTACAGGAGATATCGGAATAGAGGGCCGGACGGCCTGAAAACACGGTATCAAGCCTTCCTGCCAGGGCCGGTATGTCCGTATAGTCCGAGCCGCGCAGGAGCTTTGGGTCAACGGTGCTAAAAGCCAGGGTGGAGGGCGCAACGCTCACATAGACCAAAAGCGCTAAAACAAATGAGATAAGCCTTCTTTTCATAGTGCCTCCCGGGTGGATAAGTTGACATAATATTAACATGAAAACCAAATGAAATCAACCCGTTGCGGCACATTGGCTGAAATTACACAATATACTGTATTTTACTTCAAGGAGAGGGATTTGATGGAGCTTTTAAAGATGTTTCTCACCTTCGCCAAGGTGGGCGTTATGACCTTCGGCGGGGGGATGGCGATGCTCCCGATATTGGAGCGGGAGATCGTGGATAAAAACGGCTGGGCCACAGCCGAGGAGCTGACGGACTACTACGCCATCGGCCAGTGCACGCCGGGGATAATCGCGGTGAACACCGCCACCTTCATCGGGCACAAAAAGCACGGGACCATCGGCGGGATAGTGACTACTCTTGGCGTTGTATTCCCGTCCCTTGTGATAATAACGGTCCTCGCGGGGATAATCACCAACTTTTCACACCTTGCTTGGGTGGCCAACGCCTTCGCGGGCATACGCGTCTGCGTGTGCGTGCTCATATTGAACTCGGTCATAAAGCTGTGGAAATCGGCGGTGAAGGACGCCTGGGGCTGTGGGATATTCGTTATAGTCCTTCTCCTCGCCGTGTTCCTTGACGTGACGCCGGTGATATTCGTGGTGCTGGCGGCGCTGGCGGGAGTGACCATAAAGAGTCTGGAGGCGCGGAAATGATATTTTTAAGGTTATTTTACGAATTTTTCATGACCGGCCTTTTCTCCGTTGGCGGGGGACTTGCCACACTGCCTTTTTTGCAGAAAATGGCCGACGATACCGGCTGGTTCACCAGGGCACAGCTGGCGGACATGCTGGCGGTGAGCGAATCCACCCCCGGCCCCATCGGCGTCAATATGGCCACCTACGTGGGCTACACCACCGGCGGGAGCGCCGGAGGCATCCTGGGGAGCGTTTTGGGGGCGGTGGTGGCCACCCTGGGGCTCATAGCGCCCTCCATCATCGTAATTGTGATAATTGCCAGTATGCTGGAAAAATTCGGGGAGTCGAAGCTTGTAAAGTCCGCCTTCTACGGCCTTCGGCCCGCCTCAGTGGCCCTTATAGCCTCGGCGGGGCTATCGGTGGCGCTGGAGGTGTTCGTAAAGCCGGGCATTGCGAACGCAAAGCTGGACATCGCAAAGCTCGTCACCTTCGTCGACTGGCGGGCGCTCATACTGGCGGCTGTACTGCTGATTTTGACGAGATGGGTGAAATTTACAAAGAAGCTCCACCCCATTTGCTTCATCGGCCTCTCCGCGGCGGTGGGGATACTGTTTAAATTTGCCGGAGCGTGAGGCAGATATGGAAGTTGCTACCATAAAATTTGTACTTCTTGCGTAGAAGTTTGTACTTCTTGCGATGTCCCGCTTGCAATCGTCGAAAGATAGGCGTATAATAGGGTAAAAGGACAAGGTCCGACATTAGGAGGTTTGATGCCATGAATGTGGCGGTACGGTATTACACAAGATCAGGCAACACGAAAAAACTGGCCGACGCAATCGCCGCCCGCCTTGGCGTGGAGGCGTGCACGGTGGACAAGGGGCTTTTGGAGAGGGCCGACATACTTTTCCTGGGATGCTCCTACTACGCCTTTGACGTGGACGACGCGGTGAAGGAGTTCATTAGGGCTAACAAGTGGAACATCGGGAAAATCGTCCTCTTCGGCACCTCCGCCATGATGAAGTCTACCTACAAGCCGGTGAAAAAGGTCGCGGACGAGTCCGGCGTGGAGCTGGCAAGCGATGAATTCCACTGCCGCGGCCAGTTCCACTTCGCCCACAAGGGACGCCCCGACGAGGCGGATATGAAGGCCGCCGCGGATTTTGCCGAGAGCGCCCTTAAAAAGCTTGGATAAGGCCCTTTAGAAAGGGTTTATATAACACAATGAGAGAACGTTGGGAGGAAATGATATGAAAGAGCAGAAGTACGAGGCGCTGAAGCTTAAAAACCAGATATGCTTCCCCCTTTACGCGTGCTCCCGGGAGATCATCAAGCAGTATAAGCCGTACCTTGACAGGATCGACCTTACGTACACGCAGTACATAGCCATGCTTGTACTCTGGGAGAGGCGCCAGGTAAACGTGAAGGAGCTTGGGGAGTGTCTATATCTCGACTCCGGGACTCTGACGCCGCTTCTTAAGAAGATGGAGGCCAAGGGGCTGGTGACAAGGGCGCGCTCAGACAAGGACGAGAGGAACCTCATTGTCAGGGTCACCGACAAGGGCATGGCCCTTCGGGACGAGGCGCTTGAGATACCCGGCGCAATGGGCGAGAGCATCGATCTTGACCAGGAGGAAGCGACACAGCTCTATAATCTACTCTACAAGCTCCTGGGAGTCACAGCTGAAAATAAATAAATCTCCATAAAACATAAAGACCGGACATTTTGCCCGGTCTTTAACTTGTCTAAACCAATCAAAACAATTTTCGCGGCGGCATGTACGTCGCGAAAATTACCTTTTGTCACGCAAGTGTGCCGCTTGCGGCGCGCGCGGCGTGACAGCAGGAATAAATTTTTGAATTTCGCAAAATTCAAAAATTTATTCCGCACGTTCTCTATTGTCGTAAAAAGGCCGTCAGGCCTTTTTACGACAGTTATAGTTAAAATAGCCCCATCGAGGACATTGCGGCGGTGAAGAGGAAGATGGTCACCACGCTGAGCACCGTGGACAGGGCCACGATCTCCCCGGCCAGGCGCACGTTGCCGCCCAAGGTCTGGGCCATGGGCGTGGAGGCCACGGCGGTGGGGGAGGCGAATACGGCCAAAAGGGCCGCCATGGGGGCCCCACGGTAGCCGAGGAGCGCCATTATGGCGATACATATGACCGGTACTACCACGAGACGGCAGGCAACCGCAGTGAGGAGCCGCCCCTTGTGGCCTATCATGCTCTTGAAGGACAGCATCCCGCCCAGGACCACCAGCGCCAGGGGGGAGGCCAGATCGCCAAGGACGTTTAAGGGCTTGTATAGAAACTCCGGCACGCGTATACCGGAGAGGTTAACAAGGGCACCCAGCACGCCCGCCAGCACCAGCGGGTTTTTCACTATCTGCCACAGCGTCTTTTTGATGTCCACCTTCCCGCCGCGCATGACCTCAAAGTCTATGACGGCCAGGATGTTTAGCAACGGTACCACCACCGCGAGCAAGGCGGCCATTATGGCCGAGCCCTCGTCCCCGGCGATGGAGCTTGTTATCACGGTGCCGAAGAGGACGGTGTTGGAGCGGAAGATGCCCTGGGTCACCGTGGGCACGTCGGCCCGGTCGGAGATGAATTTTTTGCTCAAAAGGAGCGCCGCCACAAATGACGCGGTGATGAGCACAAGCGTCCAGATCATAAGCGGCCACTGGACGGCGGAGCCCAGGTCGGCGTTGTAGATATCGAAAAAGAGGGACAGGGGGATGAACACCTTGAATATGACGGTGTTCATCTCCTTTAACGTATCCTCGCTGAAAAGCTTCAGCCCCTTGATGAGCGCCCCGATGGCCATGTAGACGACCAGCGGCGCCACCACGCTGAAGGCAAGCTCAAAGCCATGCACTTTTTATGTACGCCTCCTCAGCAAAATCTCTTGAAAAACGCGCACTCGCCGTCATTGCAGAGCCGCCCGTCCTCACTGCGCACGTTTACATGGAACACGTGGCCCAGGACATTTTTGCTATCGCCGTAATAGTGTAGCTCGAAGGGCGCCGAGGCTTTTATAAGGCTCCCGGCCATGAGCGCGGCGTCGTCCCTCAAAAAGTCGCCGGTGCTCGTCATAAGGAAGGTGGGCGGGAAGCCGGGGCACACATGCCGCACCGCGTCCACGGTGTCAAATTCCTCGGCCGTGCCGCCATTGGGGAGTATCTGGGGCATGAGGGAGGAGATCATGGGGTCTGTTGGCGGCTCGTGGTGGTAGGCTCCGCAGTTGAGGGCCACGGCGGTGGGGACAAAGCCCGGGGGAGGGGCGAAATCAAATCTCCCGGCGTAAGCGCGATTTACGCACATGGAGCAGAAAAGGGCCAGGATATGCCCGCCGGCGGAGTCGCCCACGGCGAAAATACGCTCACTGTCAAAGCCGTATTTTCCGGCGTTATCGAGGACCCATTTGAAAACGGAGCAGGTGTCCTCCAGACTTGCGGGGAATTTGTTCTCCGGGGCGAGGCGGTAGGTAAAATTCACAACGGCAAAGCCCCGGCGCGCCAGGTCCATGCAGTAAAACTGATACGTCTCCTTGGTGCCGTAGACCCAGCCGCCGCCGTGGACGCTGACGATAACGGGGAGGGCCTTCCCCTCGGCGGCTTTGGGGCGGTATACATCGAGTATCTGCCACTTACCGTCGGGC
>CANQUO010000095.1 GCA_947627085.1 uncultured Oscillospiraceae bacterium | reverse complement strand
GTCATCGCCTGCGTCTGCTTTGTGGCAAGTGGCAGATTGCGTCATCAGGTGATGGTGCTCCTGATTCCTTTTGTCACTCTCGTCCTTCTGGACGCGGTATGCTCGCTCCTGATGGGCGTAGGGACTGGCAATATTGAACTTTCACCTATGCGTCTTATTCAGGCCGCACCCTATTCCTCCAACCCCGGATGGCTCCTGTTCTCATATCTGGGCTTCTTTTTCGCCGTCACCCTCATCGGCGGTTACAGGAAGGTGGTCAAACATGAACTTACCTAAGCTCATCCGCCACGATCTACGCTGCGGCCTTTTGCGTCCTCGTTGCCTTCTGATTCCGATCATGGCGGCTCTGCCGTGCTGGTTATGTCATAAAATTGCCGTCACAGCGGGGTTCGACTGCGGCTGGGGCGGATACTTGATGTACTGCTTTATGGGTATCGAGCCCATCGACATTCTTGATACCATGGAAAAGACACAGCTCCCCATTTTGTGGCTTCTGCTGATAAGCGGCTGTCTGTATCTGAACCTCGATTATATGCTGGATGATCTCTCCCTGACCGGCCAGCAGATCATTGTGCGCTCCGGGAACCGCCGAGAGTGGTTCATCTCCAAATGTATCTGGAACCTTTTGAGCTGTGGCGTGTATTTCATCATCGTTAGCACGACTGCCGCGGCCTTTAGTATTTTAACAGGAGGGGACTTATCCTTACGCTGTGAAAGTGCGGCGCTAAATATACTTTACCGGGGCGAGGTGGACACCGGAACGGTTTCGTCCTTTACTGTTTTGGCGGTATCGCTTCTGCTTCCGTATCTGACGGTCAGCACTTTGAGCCTTCTTCAGATGACCCTGTGCCTTGTCTTGAAGCCAATTCTCTGCTTTCTTTTGAGCGAGATTGTCCTGCTGGTGTCTGTCTACTGGTCCTCACCGCTGATTTTGGGGAACGGAGCCATGGGGATACGGAGCGGACTGCTCACCGCCAGCGGCGTTGATCCGCTTATGGTCTGCGGGGAATGCGTAGTCATTATGCTTCTCTGCGCGGTTTTTGGAACGTGGGAGTTCAAAAGAAGCAATATTATCGGAGCAAAGGAGTGAAGAGAAATGAAAATCGACATTATAAACGCGACAAAGACCATCGGAAAAGCGACGGTCCTGAAGGATGTCACCCTGTCACTGGAGGGAGGGCGGATATATGGGCTCCGGGGGCCCAACGGTTCGGGTAAAACCATGCTGATGCGGTTGGTTGCGGGACTCATTCAGCCCACATCCGGCGAAGTCAAGATTGACGGTAAGAGGCTGGGAACAGACATGGATTTTCCTCCATCCATCGGTATGCTCATAGAGAATCCGGCTTTTCTGCCCAACTACACCGGCCTTAAAAATCTGGAGCTGCTGGCGTCTCTTAAAAATGAGATCGGCATCGACCAAATCCGCGAGACGTTGACACGGGTGGGGCTGGACCCGGACGATAAGCGCCGGGTGCGGAAATACTCTTTGGGCATGAAGCAACGCCTGGGCATTGCGGCCGCCATCATGGAAAAGCCGAAGCTCCTTTTGCTGGATGAGCCCACAAACGCCTTGGATGACAAGGGAATCCGGTGTGTTTGTGATATTCTCCATGAGGAACGCAAGCGGGGGGCGTTGATCATCCTCTCCTGTCACGACGGCGATCTCCTGCGGGAGTGCTCCGATAAGATATTCAAGGTACAAAATGGACGGGTAGAGAGGGAGAACGCGGTATGAAAAAGCTAAAGCTTGTCATTATCCCTCTTGCGATTGTTATTCTGGCGGTTGCGTGGTACGCCAGATACACTTCTCTCAACCAATTCTACGACAGCCTTGACAACTGTGAGACGTTGACCTGCTCCACGGGAGAATTCGTCTCCTTTGGAGAGGACGAGATTAACTATCATATCCAGGCAGACGGGTATCTCATTTGCGTCAACGGAGTTAAGGTTGTAGACTTTGCGGAGGTCTGCCCGGATATAGAGGGAAATACGCCGGAAAAGCTTGCACTGGTAGATATAACTCTCAAAAATGTCGGTAGCGACGCCGAGGGAGTCCCGCTTGCGGAACTCAGACTATACGGGATCGACGAGCTTCTTTTCCTGGACTACGACGCACTGGATCGGCTGAATCCCGTTTTACAGGGAAACTCCGGTATCACCCTTTCGACCAACACGGAGTACCGGCTGACCCTCCCTTACGGCCTATATAAGGCCAATTTCAGCCACGGAACGTGGAACAGCCTTGACCGTTACGATTTGTTCCTGCAACTGACGGCCTATCCGACGCGCAAAATAATAGTCCTTCAATAAAATTGCTCAATTTCTCTCAGCGTTATGGGTGAGCTCTTCCCGGCGTTATATTATCATAAAATCAAACTTTATTTGTCATCGAATAGGAGGATAATCATGAACAAATATATTCCATTGATCATGCGCATTTTTGCTATTATATCGGCAATCACGATGGTGGTATTGGCGGCTATGTATTTAAAGCCCGGATATATAGGCAGATCGTCATCGCCATTCCCGCCCTACATCATGCTCTCTTTCATTTCAACAGGGCTGTTTCTTGCGTTAAACAAGCTGACGAGCAGCAAAGACGATTAGATCGAAATATGCGGAGGTGCCAAGGATGAAAGATACTGTCAAAGAATCCGTCTTAAGAGCGATTATTTCCCTCGCTCTATTTGTAGGAATCTACTTCTTATCCAGGCGAATTATCGGTTGGGCACATTATAATATGTACCTTAAGGGCATCGAGTTCCTGGCGGCGGTAACCGGCGCGGGGGTGTTATTGGATAGGGTGTAACAGCCGTTTGGCCTTTGTGTGCTGGCCTGTCTCGTTTTCGCGGCATATCCATATGTTTAACGTAAATATGAAAAAGGAGAATTTGAAATGAAAAAAACAGCGATTATTATCATGGCGGTTATTCTGGCGGCGATAATTGTTTTGGGAGCGATAGTCTATTTCTGGCCCCACAGTCTTACGGACAGAATTGCGGAAAACGATTTGCTCTTTGTGACCTGCACCACCCTCGGCGCCAAGGACGGAGCGGCACACAACGACACGCGGACCTGGGAGAATATCGCTGTCACCAAGGACATTCTGAACCTGATGGACGGACACACATTCAGGCGGAGCCTACCGTTTTCGGACAGCGGCATGACGCCCCGCGAAAAGCTGCTCGTGATCTCGATATACGAGGGCGGCGATTTGGTGGATTCCGTTATCCTTTCCGATTCCGGCCAGATGTCAATGGGCGGCGCCAATTACATAATGAGCGGCGCGGACGAATTTATCGGGGAGTTTATAAACCTGATAGATACCACAGATTAAGGCACATTACATTAAAATAAAGAAACGGAGGATTTATTTATGTCGCAAAAAGAAAATGGAGTATTTCCTTATGACTATGTACTGGATATTTTCAGCGGAGGACTTTTTAACGCTCCGGTGTTTGCCGAGGGGGAGCCGCTGAAAATAGAGTATGTCTTTGACTGCCCCGAGTTTCGCAAGCTCCGGGAGCAATATCCCGTTGAGCGGGTGGCGGGAAAGGGCGGAGACTTTGAGCGGGCGTTGCGGCTGTGCCGCTGGCTCGCGCCGCGCCTGAAGCATGAAAGCAACTATGACAATCATATTCCCTGCGATTCGCTGGCGTTGCTGGAGTACTGCTTTGAGAAGCCCGACGTGGGAATTAACTGTTTGAACAAGGCCAAAATATTGGCCGAGTGCTGTCTCTCCCTTGGCATCTACGCCCGCCGTGTCGGAGGAATGCCCTGTTCCCCCTACGACGGGGACAACCATGTGGTCACGGAGATTTACGACCGAAAACGCGGAAAATGGATGGCCCTTGACCCCACCTACGGCAGTTACTTCTCCGACGGCGTGGAACCGCTCTCCTGCTTGGAGCTCCGGCGGGCCTTCGGGTCGAGGAGCCCGGTGTCCGCCGTCCTCAACCGGCAAAATCCCGCCAAAATCGGTGAACTGCAAAAAAGGAGCGCCGGCGTTAACTGGTATTACGCCAAAAACTCATATTATTTCTTCTTCGATTCGGTGTCCGCCTTCGGAGAACCGGAGGGGAGCGATACCTTCTATGTGGTCCCGGAGGGGTTCGATCTGCGTCGGCAGCGAATCACGCATCTTGAATTCCGTAAATAATTGTACGGTACGGATGTGGAAGAACGAACCGCCAATGTCAAGAAGCGGGCATTCCGTATCGCCTCCACGGCGCTGTGGGACGATCCTGTTTGAAGTAAAGTAACCGCGTGCTCCCCTGCCGGCCTTTGGCCTTTACCGGCGGGGGGCGGCGGGTTTTTCTTTTTGCGGGGAAAAGCGTCAAAATTATGGGGGTTTTTCGGCGGGTTTACGGTTGCAAAGGCGGGACTTTGATGGTATTATATACTGGGTTGGGATTGGAGAATTGATAGAATTTCGCCGGCCCACCCTTGATTTAACTTGTTTTTTGCCCCATGGGGGGCGGAAAGATGGGGATTTTTGCATGAAAAAAGTTCAATTTACAGAGACGGTGCTCCGGGATGCCAACCAGTCGCTGATGGCCACCAGACTGCCCTATTCCGATTATGAGGGCATCCTGCCCACCATGGACAAGGCCGGGTACTACTCCGTGGAGTGCTGGGGCGGGGCGACCTTCGACTCCTGCCTTCGGTATTTAAACGAGGACCCCTGGGAGCGGCTCCGGAAGATAAGGGCCGCGATGCCGAATACCCGGCTCCAGATGCTTTTGCGCGGTCAGAACCTCCTGGGCTACAAGCACTACCACGACGACGTGGTGGAGGAGTTTGTACGTCTCTCCATTAAAAACGGCATCGACGTCATACGCATTTTCGACGCCCTCAACGATTTTCGCAACATCAGGACCGCCTTTGAGGCTACGAAGAAATACGCCACCAAGATGACCGTCGCCTCCGGGTGCATCAGCTACACCCAGAGCCCGGTGCACACGGTGAAGAAGTACGTGGAGATGTGCCGGGAGCTCAAGAAGATGGGCTTTGACACCATCTGCCTTAAGGACATGGCCGGGACCATGTCCCCCGCCGAGGCGGAGGGGCTCATAAAGGGCATAAAGGACGAGGTGGGCGACATCCCCCTCATACTCCACACCCACTGCACCACCGGCATGGCCTACATGACCCTCATAAAGGCCGTGGAGTCCGGGGTGGACGTGATAGACACCGCCACCTCCTGCTTCTCCAACGGCACCAGCCAGGCCGCCACGGAGACGCTCTATTACGCCCTCACTCAGCTGGGCTATGAGACGGGTCTTGACGAGGGCGTGCTCAACAAGGTCAACGACTACTTCAAGCCCATAAAGCAGAAGTATATAGACTCCGGGCTCATAAATCCCAAGTCCATGGGCACGGACTCTCAGGCGCTGGTCTATAAGGTCCCCGGCGGGATGCTCAGCAACATGATAGCCAACCTCAAGGACATGAACGCTCTTGACAAATTTGACGAGGCGCTGGTTGAGATACCCAACGTGAGAAAGGACCTGGGCTATCCCCCGCTGGTAACGCCCCTTTCCCAGATGGTGGGCAATCAGGCGGTGGTCAACGTCCTCATGGGCGAGCGGTACAAGCAGATATCAAACGAGGTAAAGAATTATTTCAGGGGCGAGTACGGCATCGCCCCCGCCCCGGTGAGCCGGGAGCTTCAGGACAAGATAATCGGCGCGGGCAACGAGCCCACGGACTGCCGGGTGGAGGACTCCAAGCGCACGGGCAAGGAATTTGAGGACGCCAAAGCGGCCCTTGGCGAGCTTGCCGGGAGCGAGGAGGATATAATGAGCTACATCTGCTACCCGGACCAGACGGTGAAATTCCTGAAGGCCCGCCGTGAGGAGCGGGAGCACCACGTGAAGTACTCCATCGTGGAGGAGAAGGCATGAAGATGAAATTATCCGAGGCGGTCATTGACGCCGTGATGGGCTACGCCATCGTCTTTCTGGGCATCGCGCTTTTAGTCATTGTGGTGGTGCTGATGGGCAAGCTCATGGCCGCGAAAAAGCCCGCCGTGGCGGCCCCGGCGGTGAATGTCGCTCCGGCGGCGGCCCCGGTACCGGAGAGGGAGCCGGAGAAGGCCCCGGGCGCGGCGGGAGAGCTGAAGCTCTACGACACGCCGGAGCGGGACGCGGCGATGATTATGGCCATCGTGGCCGACGAGCTCCACACACCAATTAACGAACTGCGCTTTATCTCTATCAGGGAGGTCAACAAAAAATGAAGTATTTAGTCACCTTGAACGGAAGGACCTACGAGGTGGAGGTCGAGCACGGCGAGGCCATGCTTTTGGACGAGTACGACGCTACGGCCCCGGCGCCGGCGGCCGCCGCTTCGGATACCCCCGCAACCCCGGCCGCTCCCGCAGTCCCGGCGGCTCCCGCCGCCCCCGCCGCCCAAATCGCGGAGGGCGAGGCCGTCAACGCGCCCATGCCGGGGAACATAGTCAAGATAAACGTGGCCGCCGGGGACAAGGTCAAGTCCGGCGACGTGCTGGTCATCCTGGAGGCCATGAAGATGGAGAACGAGATAATGGCTCCCCGGGACGGTACCGTGGCCCAGGTGGTCACGCAGAAGGGCGCCAAGGTGGAGACCGGCTCGCCCTTAGTGGTGCTGGCGTAAGGGGGCGCGGACCATGGACAACATTTTAGAGACCCTGAAAAAGCTCTGGCTTGAGTCGGGCTTTATGGGCTTCTTCGCTTCGGGCGGCTGGAAGTCGCTCATTATGATCGCGGTGGCCCTGGTGCTATTGTATCTGGGCATCAAGAAGAAGTTTGAGCCGCTGTTGCTGGTGGGCATAGCTTTCGGGTGCCTGCTTACGAACCTTCCCGGGGCGGGGCTCTACCACATGGGCATGTGGGACGCCTACGTACACGAGTGCCCATACGATGTGGACAACGACTACGCCCTTTATAACTCCGCCCAGGAGCGGATATACACTCAGGACGAGTACTACTACTACGTGGCGGCCCGGGCCTGCGGGCGCTCCTCCGCCCAGATCGAGGAGTATTTCGAGAAGCTCAAGTCGGAGGGCGGGGACATAAGCGCCGATTTTCAGGCGCTGATCACGAGCCCGGAATATGACGACAGCGTGGCCATGAGCATCGACGGGAACCTGGTGGGTGAGCTGTCCTTTACGGATATCGCGCATCTGGGCGGACTTCTCGACATCCTCTACATCGGCGTGAAGGCCGGTATCTACCCCTGCCTCATCTTCATCGGTGTGGGCGCCATGACGGACTTCGGGCCCCTTATCGCCAACCCCAAGAGCTTCCTTTTGGGCGCGGCGGCCCAGTTCGGCGTGTTCTTCGCCTTCTTCGGGGCGGTGCTTCTGGGCTTTACCGGCAATGAGGCCGCGTCCATCGGTATAATCGGCGGCGCGGACGGACCGACGGCGATAATGACGTGTATGCTGTTGGCGCCGGCGCTATTGGGCCCCATCGCCATCGCGGCATACTCCTACATGGCCCTTATCCCCATGATCCAGCCGCCCATCATGAGGCTTTTGACCACCGAGAAGGAGCGGAGCGTCAAGATGGAGCAGCTTCGGGAGGTCAGCAAGACCGAAAAGATAGTCTTCCCCATTTTGGTGGCCGGGTTCGTTATACTGCTCCTGCCCTCCACCGCGCCTCTTATCGGGTGCCTCATGTTCGGCAATCTCCTCCGTGAGACGGGTGTCACGGAAAGGCTCTCCGACGTGGCCCAGAACGCCCTGATGAACATCGTGACGCTGTTTTTGGGCATCTCCGTGGGCGCGACCACCGTGGCCGCGCGGTTCCTGACGCTGAACACTCTGAAGATCGTGGTGCTGGGCCTTATCGCCTTCTGCTTCTCGACCGTGGGCGGGTTACTCGTCGGCAAGCTCATGTATAAGCTCTCCGGCGGGAAGATAAATCCCCTCATCGGCGCGGCGGGCGTCTCCGCCGTCCCCATGGCCGCCAGAGTGGCCCAGGTGGAGGGCCAGAAGGC
>CANQUO010000094.1 GCA_947627085.1 uncultured Oscillospiraceae bacterium | reverse complement strand
CCACCTCCGGCGGAGGGCAGGGACGGGACAGCCTGATGTGAGGCGTCGGAAGTCCCCGGCGGGGGCTCGTCCGTGGGCTTGAGCCGCTCCGGCCCGCCCTGACAGCCGGAGAGAAGGAGGGCGGCGCAAAGGAGCATGAGAAGCGTTCTTTTCATATTGATATCCTTCCAAAATCATAGTCGATTGTAAAATAGGCGTTAAATATGGATAGATTTTCAAGCGTCAAGATATACTCACCGCCCCGGACGTTCTCAAATTCCACCCGTCCCGACCCCGTGACTGTCCCCTCCAGGCTCTCGCCGGTGGCGGTATCGGCGATACGCAACGAAAGCGCCGCCTCCCCGCTGTCAACCGTCACCTCAAAGCGCGGGCAGGCCCCGGCTTCGAGCCTTATAACGCCGATATCCAGCTTTATGTATGGCGCGACGCTCCCCCGCAACCGCCCCACGGTCTTAAGCATTACGGGAGCGCTTATTACCTTAACGCCGCTCTCGGCAACGGCTCGCTCCTCCCGTACGTCCGGTCCGCCGGTTTTTCCGTTCCATCCGGCGGGCCTGGCCGCCATCGCCACGAGGAGCAGGAAGATAAAGGACAGCAACACACCTCTCATGATATTACCTCCGTAAAAAAATTGGCGCGGGGATTTCTCCCTACGCCATGATTCTAAAAAATAAATTTCAAATTCCTCTCAAATCTTTTTGAATTTTTATCGTGACCTTCGCGCCGCCCTCACGGGCATTTTCCAATTCCATCCCGCCGCCCAGCTTTTTTGCCAAAACGGAGCTTATATAAAGTCCCAGTCCGAAGTGCGCGTCCTCCCCCGCCCTCTCGCCCCGGTAGTAGGCGCGGGCGGCGTTTTCAAGGTCGCGGCTCGTAAAGCCCGCCCCGTCGTCCTGTACGGTTATTACCGCGAGCTCCCCATACACCCTAAAGGATACGGCTATCCGCTCTCTTGCGTGGCGTGCGGCGTTGGAGACCACGTTCTCATATATCCGCGTCAGCGCCTCCCTGTCGGTGAAAAGCGTAAGCCCGGCATAGTCCGGCGGCCCCTCCACCGTGGCGGCGGGATATATGAGCCGCGCCGTCCCGGTAAGGGTGGACATTAAGTCAGAAACAGACAACGGCTCTGCCTTTGGCTCGTAATCCTCCAATCTTTGTATCCTCCCCATGGTCCCGGCAAAGGCGCTGAGGCGGTCTATTTCCGAGGATATCTCCCGAAGCGAGCTCAGGGCGGCGTCCCTGTCCCCGCCCTCCGTAAGCTCCGCCTGGGCAAGCTCCGCGTGACCACGCATGACGGTCAGCGGCGTGCGCAGATCGTGGGCGAAGGCCGCGTTCAGCCGCTTGCGCTCCTCCACCGCGTCCCACATTTTCCGGTTGTTCCTCAACAGCTCCCGGCGCATCAGCTCAAACGCCCCGCAGAGCCTTCCCAGCTCGTCCTGCCCCTCGAAGCCTATTTTAAAATCGAGGTCGTTGTTTGATATGCTCCCGACCGCCTCCATCAGCGCCTTATAGGGCTTTTTTATCTTCCAGCGGTAGAAAAGAAAAGCGAAAACGGCGAGACAGACCGTGTACCACAGCGCGGCGGCTATCTCGTCCATGTGGGCGTAGAAGTCGAATTTCCTTTTGTCCGGCTCGTCAAGAGGCACTATTTTCGCTATATGGACGTCCGCCTCCCCGCCGTCCAATATGACCAAGCCCGCCTTTTCCTCCGGCTGATCGGCGCCGGAGGAGGAATATATCGCGAAATTATCCGAGGCGTCCGTCTGGTATTCGTCATACTTGCTGACTATCGCCGTCATATTGCGCCGGGCGACGCCCACCGTGACCTTTGTGAGCGCCAGCGCCGTCAAAAGACACCCTATGCCGCAAATTATAAACGCGGCGGGTATGGATATTTTCCAAAATCCGTTTTTTACCCTATCCATTTGTACCCTATCCCCCATACCGTCTCTATGCGGTTTTCACACCCGGCTTTGGCGAAGGTGAGGCGTATGGTGCGGATGTGCTCCATTATCACGCTGTCGTCCCCGTCGCCCTCGATGCCCCACACACGGTCGTATATCTTCGCCCGGTCGAATACCTGCCCCGGGTTTAACGACAGGAGCCTAATTATATCAAAATCCTTCCTTGCGAAGCTGAGCCTCTCCCCCCGCGCCGTGACCTCCCGGGCGGAGTAGTCCACGGTGATATCCCCGAAAACCTTCCGCTGTATGTCGCGGCTCCGGCGGTCCCGGCGAAGGTGCGCCTCTATCCTCGCTTTCAGCTCCGCCAGGGAGAAGGGCTTGACGATATAGTCGTCCCCTCCGGCGTCAAAGCTCTCCACCTTGTCCTCCTCACCGTCCCGGGCTGTCAGGAATATTATGGGGCAGGTCACGATATCCCTGATGGCCCGGCACACCTCGATACCGTCCATCCCCGGCATATTTATGTCGAGCAGGATAAGGTCCGGCATTGCCCTGGCCCTCTCCACGGCCTCTCGCCCGTCAAAAGCACAGCTCACCCGGTACCCGGCGCGCTCCAGGAAGCTTTTAAGCATTGCCGCAACCTTCACCTCGTCGTCCGCCACAAGTATTCGGTAAGACATATCATCACTTCCCAAATATAACATAACACCAAATTCTCAAATTTTTCTCAAATTTTCGCTCGCCGAAGGTTATCGGAAAGGAAAGAGTTGTGGAGAAAACCCATCAGGGGTTTCCTCCACGTCAAAATAAGACCCCGCCGCAACGCGGCGGGGCGGCCTTTGCCGGAGGCAAAGGCCGTAAGCACCAAAAAAAGCAGTCCAACGGACTGCTTTTTTGGTCGGAGTGGCGGGATTCGAACCCGCGGCCTCTTGGTCCCGAACCAAGCGCGATACCAAGCTTCGCCACACCCCGACGTGCCCATATATTATATAAACCGCCGGGGCAATTGTCAAGTAAAATTAAAAATTTCCTTTTATCCTCAAGTCCACGATGGCTTTCCAAACTCACGTCCACGTCAAATAGCATGGGCAGTGGGATACAAAAAGCTTTGTTAGATAAATGTTTTTTCTCCTCACGCTTTCAGCTGGTTCATCCATCCCCGCCGACTGAAAACGACGAGGGAGACGGCGAAGCGGACACATTCTTCTAAGGACAGGGTGAGGTAGACCATGGGGATGGGCCAGCGAAATACGAAGGCCGAGAGGAGGCCCAGGGGGACGCCGAAAAGCCAAGTGCCCACAAGGTCGATTGCCATAACGTATGTCGTTTTTCCGCCGCTTCTCAATATTCCGCTGCCCATGATCATGTTCAGTACCTTGAAGGGCATGATGGCGGCGTAGGCGGTGAGAATCTGTACTGTCAGGTCACGGATACCCGCCTCCACCTTGAAAATCCGCACATACTGTGGGCTTATGTAGAAAATTACCACAGACAGTATGAGTGAACCCACCAGGCCGTAGAAGAGGAGCTTTCTCGCCTCCCGGTAGGCCGTCTCCCTGTCCCCGTCCCCAAGGCGCTTGCCGATGAGGATAGCCGCCGCCTGGCTCAGGCCGCACAGTGCTCCTATCGCCAGGGACTGCACTGGGTTCGTCAGCGTCATGGCGGCGCTGGCGTCGGTCCCCAGATGTCCGTAAATCCCCGCGTACACGTTTTCGCCCAGGACCCACATAAATTCACTGACCAGTAGCGGCAACAGCATGGAGAGATACTGTTTCCAGTCAAACGGCCCCGCCGTGGCATTCTCCGCTTTCTCCCGGTATTTCAGATACATTACCAATATGACCGCGAAATAGACAAGCTGTGAGATCAGCGTCGCTATTGCCGCTCCCGTGACGCCGATGGTTGGCGCGCCAAGCTTTCCGAAGATAAGTATCCAGTTGAGACCCGTGTGGACCGCCGCCGACGCGATCCCGGCGTAGAGCGGCAGGGACGCTTTCTCCATGCACCGCAGATGGGTGGACAGGATGGTGACCCCCGCCGAGGGGAGGAAGGCGCCGGAGACGATAAGAAGATACCGCCCCGCCGCCTCCACTGTGGCGCGGTCTTTGATGTAGAGACCCATGATTTTATACGGCGCGGCGACGCCGGCCAGCGTGAACAATGCGGCAAGGATGAGGCACACACGCAAATTCAGGACCATGCTCCGCCGCGTCTCGGCGGCATTTTTCTGGCCCATATATTGGGAGATCATGATTCCCGCCACGGCTCCCACGGCGGAGACCACCACGTTGAATATCCCCGTGAATTTCCCGGCAAGGCCCACAGCAGCCACCTCCACGCCCCCGAGCTGGCCGATCATCACCTGATCCACCGCACCGAAGGACGCCTGAAGCATGGATTGCAGCGCCACAGGCACAGCCAGAGCGCAGGCGGAACGGAGAAAAGGCTGATTTTTCATAAAAACACCTCCCGACAGGTCAATCATAACCCGTCAGGAGGCATACTTTCAAATCTTAAATCCGTAAGTAGTGACAAAAATTGAGCTTGATTTTTGTGCAAATTCACATCTGGCGCGTACTTCCGCGCACGACCAGCTCCGTGTGGAGGATGACGGAGAGCTCAACATTCTCTCCGGCCCGCATTTTCGCGATGGCGTCGAGGGCGCATTTGGCCCGCGCCGCCGTGTCCTGCCGGACCGTGGTCAGGGCGGGATACACGAGGGCGCAGAGTGGCGTGTCGTCAAATCCGGCGACGGATATCTCCCCCGGTATGTACACGCCGCTACTTTGGAGAAAATGGATAAGGTCCACGGCGTAGTAGTCCGACACGGCAAATATGGCGGTGAAGCTCCTGAGCTCCGGCATCCGCTCCCGGTAGAAGTCCATCCGCTCCGCACGCTTTTTCGGTATCATCATAAACTCCGCCCCGCCCCCGAAGCCCTCGCGAAAGCCCTTCCAGCGCTCCAGGTCCATGTCCACATCGTTGTCTGAAAGGCACAGCGCCCGCTGGTGCTCGCAGAGGCGAAAATACTCGCCCACCTGAAAGCCCCCGTGCCGGTCGTCGATGTTCACGGCGCAGACCCGCTGGGCCGTGACGCCGCAGGCGTCGTAAACCGCGAAGGGCACGCGCACCCGCTCCCTGAGACGCCCGTAATCCGCGCCGCAAAAGCCAATGAGCACCAGTCCCTCCATGTTCCACATGGTGGCGAAGGAGACGATCTCGTCAAGGTCCTCCACGGTCCTCACCATCATCTGCAGGTCGCGCCGGGCCGTCTGCGCGCCCAGGGAATTGAGCGCCGAGGCGATGAAAGCGTCCTCTAAGATATGGGCCTCATATTTCTCGTGAGCGTGGATCACCACCCCCACGATTTTCGCCGGGTTCTCCGCCAGCAGGACCTCCGCCGCACGGGGCAGATAGCCACGCTCCTCCAGCGCCCTGCGCACTCTTGCCGCCGTCCGCTCCGACACCATCCCGGTCTTGCCGTGGAGCACATACGACACCGCCGCCGTACTGAGCCCGAGGTCGGAGGCGATGTCCGAAAGGCGTACTTTTTGTTCCATGTCATGCTCCTGAAAATTATTCCCACTCGTTGCTGGGTATCATAATCTAAACGATTTTACTTAAAAAGTCAAGATAATACCTCGATTTTAATATCTCCGGTGGACGTTTTGAGCTCGCATTTACCGCCCGTTATTGTTTTCGGTACGGAAATTCGGCCGGTGGAGGTTTCGGTCAGGAAAACCTTATCGGAAAGCAAAGTGCCTGTAACGTCTCCTGTATCAGTTTTGACAGATATCTCAGCGGCGTCGCTACGGTCAAACGTTATGTCGCCGGTATCACTTTCAATTGTAAAGCTTCCCGCTCCGAGCACATTTTTCAATTTTATGGAGCCGGTATCGCTTTCCGCGTAAAGATCATTACAGGAGGTATCCGTAAGCTCCACCCTTCCCGTATCCGTTTCAATTTTGATATTCGCGCCCACATCCGCTGTGTTTACCTGAATTCGACCAGTGTCCGTCGTCAGCTTCAACTGTTCTGTCGCGAGCTCTTTCAATCGGATATCACCGGTGCTCAATTTGATCTCAATGCCCTGTGAGGCGGACGCGAAACAATCCACATCGGAGGTATCGCCGTCAATCTTAAGCGTATCGAAGGAAAAATCCTTTGGGATCGCGATATCGCCCGTATCCGTCTTTATGAGCAGTGAATCGTACTCATTCTCCGGTAGATATACGGTCATCTTCGGTTGGTCAAAGGAAATAGAAAAATGTTCATACCATATGCGTGTGTCGACCGTATCGATCGTCAGCGTACTGTTTTGTACGGAAGCGGAATGTCTTACCTTTTCATCTTCAAAGCAAACGATTTTACATTGTCCGTTGTCGGCGGGGACAAACTCGATCTTGGTCGTATCGACGTCAATGGATATGTTTTTAAAATCACCGTCTACCTCATAAATGTTAGTCGTATATGTAACAGTACCGAGCTTTTTAAAATCCCAACCGTTTGCAATCATCGAGCCTGCAAAAAGAATTACGCCAAGCGCAACTAAAGCCGTTGCGACTGTCAGCCATATTTTTACTACTTTGCTCATCATGCCGCCTCCCTTCCGACGAACAGAGATTTGAACCACAAAGCCGCCCTTTTTGTCAGACGCAAGATTCCTTTTGTCACGGCCTTGCACCCGAAGAAGATAAAAATAGACAGACCCGCGCAACAAAGGCCGGCCGAGAGCATCGAAATTCCACTAAGCACGTTGTCCTGAACAGTGAAAGCCGAAATCACTCCGCCAAGGGCGCCGGCCAAAAGGGACGCTTCTAATGCCCACAGCGAAATGACCGCCGACCACACGACAATATAGACCGCGAGAATCACGGCAAAGGCGGCGCTCAAAAGAGGAAGCCATATCGGGAACCCTAAGACAAGAAGTACGATTTCCCACGATCTCATGGACCTGCCCGGCTTGATTTTCTCTTTGACCAGCCTTGTGAGCGGTGTATCCGTCAATATTTGCGAAATAACATCGTCCACTGTCCCGATCGCGCCCACCGCCTCGGTCTCCGAGAGCCCCTCCTCCATGCGGTCATCGATCATTTCACTGTAAAAGATCAGTCGCTCTTCAATATCATCCCGCGGCATGCCGGACAAGCCGTTGCGAAGCCGGGCAAGAAACTCCTGCTTATTTATTTCCATCATCCTCCTTGGTTACGAACCGGTATATAGACAGTATTTCTTTCCATTCGTCCTTGAAATCTTCAATGCGCTTCAGCCCCGCGCCGGTAATATGATAATATTTTCTGAGGCGGCCGCCGTGTTCTACAGTGCGAACGGTCAGCATATTTGCTGTTTCCAGACGTTTCAGAATGGTATATAAGGTCGATTCGGAAAGCTCAAGATATGGCTTCATATCTTTTATGATTTGGTAGCCATATGAATCTTTGCTTTTAATTGCCGCTAAAACGCACACATCCAACAGCCCGCGTTTCAACTGGATATCCATACTATACCTCCCGTCACGCTATACATCATATCACGAAGTATTCGCTTTGTCAATACCCAAAACCCGCATGCCCCTCCCCGCCGCCTTTTCAGCTTATGTCAAATTGTTGGCAAAAAGGGACAAAATATCTCACCCCCTTGCGCCGCAAGGGGGTTGGGGCAAAACATTATTCCCACTCTATCGTCGCCGGGGGTTTGCTGGTGATGTCGTAGACGACGCGGTTGATGCCGGGGACGGTGTTGACGATGCGGGTGCTGACGCGGTCGAGGACGTCGTAGGGGATGCGGGTCCAATCGGCGGTCATGAAGTCGGTGGTGGTGACGCTCCGGAGGGCCAGGGTGTAGTCGTAGGTCCGGCCGTCGCCCATGACGCCCACGGAGCGCATATTCGTCAAAACCGCGAAATACTGGTTCATGGTGTGCTCAATGTGGGCCTTCGCTATCTCGTCCCGGAAGATGAAATCGGCCTCACGGAGGGTGTCCAGCTTCTCCTTTGTTATGTCGCCGATGACCCTTATGGCAAGTCCCGGGCCCGGGAAGGGCTGGCGCATGACAAGGTACTCCGGCAAGCCCAACTCCCGGCCCAGGGCGCGGACCTCGTCCTTAAAGAGCATACGGAGGGGCTCGATGATCTCCTTGAAATCCACGTAATCGGGCAGTCCCCCCACGTTGTGGTGGCTCTTTATCA
>CANQUO010000093.1 GCA_947627085.1 uncultured Oscillospiraceae bacterium | reverse complement strand
GGAGGAGGGCCGCCCCATCACCTTCTATCATGTAGTGGTAGAAGGTGATGGGGCGGCCCTCCTCCTCCCGGCGGAGCATCTCCTTTGCTAAAATCTCGTACTGCTCGAATAGCTTGGGAAGGTCCTCCTCGGTGAGGGCGCAGGGGTCGTCGGGGGCGCAGACCACGGGCTCCATGGAAAGCTGAGTGAAGCCAAGGTCCGCAAGGTGGAATATGTCATTTGTGAAGTCCGTATTGTAGTGGGTGTATGTACCGCGCACGTAGTAGTCCCTCTCGCCCCGCTTTTTGGCAAAATCGAGGAACTTGGGGACTATCTTCTCGTAGCTCCCGTGCCCAGCCAGGTCCACCCGGAACCTGTTGTGGACCTGGGGGCGGCCGTCAATGGACATGACCACGTTGTGCATCTCGCGGTTTGCAAAGTCGATGACCTCGTCGTCCACCAGCACGCCGTTGGTGGTCAGGGTGAAGCGAAAGCGCTTGTGCTTCTCCTCCTCGATGCTCCGGGCGTAAGCCACCAGGTCCTTTACCACCTGCCAATTCATCAGGGGCTCGCCGCCGAAGAAGTCCACCTCCAGATTTGTGCGCTTGCCGGAGCTCTCAACGAGAAAATCCAGCGCCCGCTTGCCCACCTCGAAGCTCATGAGGGCCCGGTCGCCGTGGTACTTGCCCTGGCTTGCGAAGCAGTAGGAGCAATTCAAATTGCAGGTGTGGGCCACGTGAAGGCACAGGGCCTTTATCTCGTTTGAGCGCCTTTTGAAATCAAAGGCCATGCCCGCGTACTCATCCTCAGAAAAGAGCTTTCCCGCGTCCTTAAGGGCCGCAATATCGTCAAGGCACTCGTAGAGGTCGGCCTCGGTCACGTCGGCGCGGTCTGAGTACTTTTTGAGCATCTCCGCCACGATTTCGTCCCCGGTGTGGGTCTCATACATGCCTATCATGTCGTAGGCCACCTCGTCCACCGCGTGGACCGAGCCGGAATATACGTCCAAAACGATGTTATAGCCATTGAGCTTATATTGATGAATCATATCTCATTCTCCAAACTTCTTATTTCCGGCCTACCGCTCAAAAAATACCGCCTGCGCGAGCGCAAGCGGTACCGTTTTCTTGCTGTGGCTTATTTCTTTTCGCAGAGCTGGTTGGCAACGCCGCAGGAGGTCTTGCAGGCGGACTGGCAGGAGGTCTGGCACTCGCCGCAACCGCCGGTCTTGACGCTGGCCTTCAGGTCACGGGTCTCAACGGTCTCTATCCTCTTCATGGGTATATCCCCCTTTCCCGAAATCTTGACCCACTTATTTTACTATATTTTTCACGGAAGGTCAACACAAAAAATCGAATTTGGGACGCCTTTGCGCGTGGAATGGATATTAAAGCCCCGATTTATCCCGTTTATAACGCCCTCGTCCACCACCTCGCCCGGGGCGATGAGGGGCACGCCGGGGGGATAGGACCAGACGTACTCGCCGCTGACCAGGCCCTCGGCGCGGGAGAGAGGTACAAATTTGCCGGGCAGCTTCACGGCCTCATGTATGGCCATCGCCCGCTTTGGCAAATTCGCGACGGGGCGGGGCGGGGGAGCGGGGGGAGATATCGGGTCAAGGGCAAAAAGGGCCTCCGAAAGCCGGGACAGGCTCTCGGATGTGTCCCCCATGCCCGTCATGCACAGAAGGTGGGTGGTGGCGGAGTACTCAGGCTCGATGCCAAAATCCGCCCGGAGCCGCTCCGCCAGCCATTTGCCGTCGCACCGGAGGACCAGCTTTGATGGGTCCACGGCGAAGGCTTGAGGCGACCAGAGGCGGATATTTTCAAGCTCAGATAAGCGCGTTTTGAAGTCCGCGAGGGCGTCGAACCACCTTTTCGCGGCGTCGCCGCCCTCTCTCTCCATGAAGTCCGCGCACCCGTCCACGGAGGCGGAGAGGAGGTAGGAGGGGGAGGAGGTCTGGAGCATAGTCACGAATCTTCGGACCCTTTCCGGGTCCACGATACCGGGGTTTATGTGGAGAACGGCCGTCTGGGTGAGGCTGGGGAGCGTCTTGTGGAGGCTCTGCACCGCCATATCCGCACCGGCTCTTACGGCGGAGACGGGGAACGGGCCGAAGCCAAGATGCGCCCCGTGGGCCTCGTCCACAAAAAGAGGCGCGCCCCGCTTATGGCAAATATCAGCTATACCGGCGACGTCGCTTATGACCCCCTCATAGGTGGGGGAGGTGACGCAGACCAGCCGGACGCCGGGATATTTATCAAGCGCCTCGGCCACGCTCTCCGGCGTGGCGGACAGGGGAAGTCCCAGCTCAGGATCGGCCTCCGGCGTGAGATACCTTGTCACGGCGCCGCTAAGCTGTGCGGCGTGGTAGACGCTCCGGTGGCTTGAGCGGCACATGAGAAGCTCCCCGCCCTCATCGAGGGCGGACATGACGGCGGCCAGCACCCCAACGGTGGAGCCGTTCACCAGGGCGATGGACTCCCCGGCGCCCCAGAGCCGGGCGATTTTTCGCTCCATGTCCGAAAAAAGCCCCTCCGGGTCGTTTAAATTGTCAAAGCCGTCTATCTCCGTGATGTCCCGCTCGCAAAGCCCCGCAAGCCATGGGAAGGCGGCGGAGCTTCGCTTGTGTCCCGGCATGTGCATGGGCAGGGCGCCCGAGCGGGAGTATTCCGAGAGCTTTTCAAAAAGCGTCATAGCGTCTCCTAAAACCAAAGCGGCCCCTAAGAGCCGCTTTGAAAAACTATCAAAATGATTTTCGCGGCGGCATGTACGTCGCGAAAATTACCTTTTGTTTTGCAAGCGTGCCGCTTGCGGTGCGCGTAGCAAAACGGCAGGAAATAATTTTTGAATTCTAATTCAAAAATTATTTCCGCACGTCTCCCTTGCAAAAAAGGCCTTACGGCCTTTTTTGCATTTTTTAGTCGCCCAAAGAGGGTATCTTCCCGGCAAAGCGCATCTCCCAGCCGGTGTTGGCGGTGTAGGGCTCGATGGCCTCGTTGTACCAGGACTCATAATCGTCGTTGCGCAGACTGCTCTCGGCCAGGAGGTCGGCGTAGATGCCGTCGTCGCTGGAGTAATACACTACGAAGCAACCGAAGTCGGGGTCATAGACCGTTGTGGTGTCGCCGGGGACTCTCGCGGGATCGTGCAGCCACTCGGAGAGGCTGTCGGGCAGATCGTAGATGCCGGAGCTGGTGATGGCGCCGCTCTCGGAGAGGAAGTCGCCGGCGTCGGTCATGGCCTTCTGGAAGCCCTCCAGGGTCTTGTCCGTGCCATTAGTGTAGGTGCCGAGGACCGTCTTGCCGTTGATCTCCGTGAGGCCCTTGACGGCCTCGTCATACTCCTCGTCGGTCTTGTAATCGTCCCTGGAGATGCCCTCGCTCACGTTGGCCACGAGGCCGTAATAGCCGCTTACCGCGTGATACTGGTTGTCGTCCCGGGAGAGGTAGTAGAGCACGTAATAGCCCTGACTGGAGGAGTCGTCGGGGGTTTTCAGCATCTCCACGTCGCCGGCCTTGCGGTCGGCGGAGAGGAGCCAATCCTTGATGGCGGTGCCCAGGTTCGCGCCCCGGGACTCCATCATGGTGGCGTCGTCGGCGTCGTAATCCTCGTCGTCGGTGTGGAGAGCGGCCACGGCGTCGATGTAGCCCTGCTCGGAGGTGGCCTTGGACACGATATCCTTGGCGGTGGCCTCGGCCTGGGCCATTGCGTCCTCGGCGGACAGGGTCTCGTCCTCCTCGGTCTCCTCGTCGTCAGTCACGGCGTTGCCGGAGATGAAGTAGGTGCGGTAGACGATTACGTCGTACTCGTCCTTGTGCTCGGCGTAGTAGCTGTCCTTCTGCTCCTGGGTGTAGGTGGGAGCGGACTCCACGCTCTCGGAGTAGGCGGCGGCCAGGGAGTCGCGCTCTAAATTCCTGCGGTAGATCTTCTCAGTCATGCCCTTGCCGTACATACGCGAAAGGTAAGAGTTGACGTTGGGGAACCCGCCGCTCTCGGCGGCGGCCTTGACGGAGGCGATGGTGCTGTCGATGGCGGCCTTGTCCTCGTCGCTGAGCTCAAACCCGGCCTTCTCGGCCTCGGTGCACAGCATGGCCACACTGCGCATGCGGTCGAGGGCGGAGTCCTTGAAATAGTTGCCCCAGCTGGAGCCGTCGTCAGCCCCGGGGTACGCCTGCTCCCAAAGGGAGGTGGAGGTGTCGGGGAGCATGGAGCTCAGGATGGAGCTATACGAGCCGTAGAGGCTGTATATGTTATTGTAATAGTTGTTGTAGGTGTTCACGTAATTGAAGTTGAAATCGGCCACGGTGAACTTGTAACCGCCAATCTCAACGGCTGAGGTGACGTTGTAGAAGAGATTGGAGGAGAATACCGCCACGAACAGCACCAGCACCAGGACGCAGACACACACGGTGATTACCGTGATCTTGTACTTCTTCCTGGCCTTTCTCTCCTTCTCGGCCTCGGCTAATCTCGCGGCCTTGGCGGGGCTCATTTCGCTCATTGAAATCATTCCTTTTCTTATGCTTTACTTTTAAGTATGTCCATGTCCGGCCGGAAAACCCGGCCCGATTGATAACTATATCATATCCGCCGCCATCATGCAAGTTAAATTTGTATTAATAAACGCCTTTAGCGCGGAAAAATGGGGAAAAAAGCTCCCCCAACCTCAAGGGTTGGGGGAAAAGCACGCTTTTGCGGGATGGGTCAGACGATACGGCGGGCCGCGTAGTAAACTCTGGTGTAGTAGCTGCTACTGAGGTCGGAGATTATGACGCCGGTCTTGGAGGTGGAGGCGTGGACGAACTGTCCGCCTCCTATGTACATTCCGACGTGTCCCACATGGGAGCCGTTGGAGGAGAAGAAGATGAGGTCGCCGGGCTGGAGCTCGGACTTGGAGACGGCCTTGCCGTTGTTCATGCACATGTCGTGGGCGGTGCGCTGGAGCTTATAGCCGAACTGACCGTACACGTAGTACATAAGTCCGGAGCAGTCAAAGCCCTTGGAGGGGGACTCCTCGCCGTAGACGTAGCGGTAACCCACAAACTGGAGGGCGTAGTTGGCGATCTGCTGGCCCAGGCTTGCCGACTCGCTGTTGGCGTTGGTGTCGACCTGACTGCTGACGCTCTTGGTGTTACTGGTGCGGGCCACGCCCCCGGTGACGTCCACGAAATCGGAGCGTATGTAACCGGTGCCGTCGTTGCCCGTGACCTTGTACCAGCCCTCGTTTATGCCGATGATGTTCACCTTGTCGCCCTTGTCGTAGGTGGTGATGATGTCGGTGTCGGTGGAGTGGCCCTTGCGCATGCGCACGTCGTCGCCGTTGACGGTCCCCACGGCCTTGAAGTTTTCGGCTCTCAGGACCTCGGTGAGGTAATCGGTGGAGGCGTAGCCGATAAGGCCGGAGTAGTTGACCTTGTACCACTCGGAGTTGGTTTTCTCAAGGATGACCAATATGGTGCCGCCGGCGACTATGCCCGCCCGGTCATAGTTGGTGCCGGGGCCCTTGCGGATGTTAAGGGAGCTCGCGTCCACCGTGGCCGCGCCCCAGGCCAGGGTCCCTCCGGCGGCGTGGGCCGGAATTACCAGAATGCTTATCGCAATGGCCAGAGCCATCGTGACGACTGTGATCTTTCTGAATGTGTTTTTCATGAGTTATCCTTTCCTCATTTGGCCGACAGGGCTCTTTCGAGCCACACGGCGGCGACGTCCATGGCGGCGTAGAGGCCGTTCTTCTCTGTTCTCTTTACGACCCGGTCGCGGCTCTTGAGGTCGGGATCGGTGTACTGGAGCTGGACGACGACCCTGCTGGCCACGTCCATGTCATCGACTTTCTTCGTGTCGGTTATCTGCATCATTATGATGTATTTATCCGACATACTACCGTAGTACAGGATGTTGTCCTTACGGCGGAGGGGCCGGCCACGGTATTCAAGCATGGCCTTGTTTGCGGTTGCGGGCATCATGTGACCTCCTCATCGATATCGTAACCGAATTGTAACACATTGTATCCTGTTTGTCAATATCTTCTCGAAAAAATGTTATGTAACCCTCTTGGGGAGGTTTTACCGCAATATGTGGGGGATTCCGCGCCCAATTTTCCCAAAGTATTGTAAAAAACAGACCGAAATTCGGCCCGCGGAACAGAAAGGGAAAAATTTTTTTCGAAAAAAATAGTTACAACTTTGTAACCATTTAATTTGCCGGACCCTATTGACAGGGAGGTGTAAGGGGGTTATAATACGGCCATAACACATGAACATCTGTTCATATGAAAGGATGAATACATATGGATGAAATAAACGAGCTCATGTGCGAGGAGCCCGGCACCCACGCGGACGTGGTGGGCAGGGTCCGGGAGAGCCTCCCGGACGACGATACCCTCTATGAGCTGGCGGACCTTTTCAAGATGTTCGGCGACTCCACCAGGATGAAGATAATGTTTGTGCTCATGGAGTCGGAGATGTGCGTGTGCGACATAGCCGAGCTTTTGGGCATAAGCCAGTCGGCCATCTCCCACCAGCTGAGGATACTCAAGCAGAGCAAGCTCATATCCTCCCGGCGGGAGGGGAAGAACATCATCTGCTTTCTGGCCGACGACCACGTCAGGAGCATAATCGGCCAGGGCCTGAGCCACGTGCTGGAGTGAGCCGGCATCGCGCAAATCAAAAAATAATTTCAGGAGGTTACATACAATGAAAAAGATATACAGGCTTCGGGACCTGGACTGCGCCAACTGCGCGGCGAAGATGGAGAGGCACATCAAAAAGCTTGACGGCGTGAACGACGCCAGCGTAAACTTCCTCACACAGAAAATGACCGTGGACGCGGAGGACAGCCGCTTTGAGGAGATAATGGACGAGGTGGTCCGCGTCTGCCGCAGAGTGGAGCCGGACTGCGTCATATGCCGGTAAGGCGCTTTTGCGGGATAACATTATAAATATGGAGGGAGTTTCATGACCCGTCGACATAAGCTGACGCTTGCGCGCATAATCGTGGGCTTCGCCCTTTTTATCGCGGCGGAGCTCGTTCCCCTGGAGGGATATTGGAAATTGTTGGCTTTCCTCGTGCCCTATTTCACCGTGGGCTGGGACGTGCTGTGGCGCTCGATAGAGAACATCTGCCACGGGCAGATATTTGACGAAAACTTTCTCATGTCCGTGGCCACCATCGGCGCCATGTGCACCGGCGAGTACGCCGAGGGCGTGGCGGTGATGCTCTTCTACCAGGTGGGGGAGCTGTTCCAGTCCGTGGCCGTGGGCAAGTCCCGCAGGTCCATAGCCGCCCTTATGGACATACGCCCCGAGTTTGCCAACGTCATACGTGAGGGCGAGACGGTGGAGGTGGACCCGGAGGACGTGGCGGTGGGGGAGACCATCGTCGTCCGCCCCGGCGAGCGGGTGCCCCTGGACGCCACGGTGCTGGAGGGGACGGGCAGTGTGAACACCGCCGCCATGACCGGCGAATCCGTGCCAAGAGATGTGGGCCCCGGGGACGCCCTTGTGTCCGGGACCATAAACTTAAATTCCGTCCTCGCCGCCCGGGTGGACAGCGTCTACGCCCAGTCCACGGTGGCCAGGATACTCGATATGGTGGAAAACTCCTCGGAGCGCAAGGCCCGGACGGAGAACTTCATCACAAGGTTCGCCAGATATTATACCCCGGCGGTGGTCTTTGCCGCGTTGGCCCTGGGAATCCTGCCGCCGCTGATTGTCCATGAGCCATGGATGAAGTGGATACACAGGGCGCTGGTATTTTTGGTGGTGTCCTGCCCCTGCGCCCTTGTGATATCGGTGCCCCTGAGCTTCTTCGGCGGCATCGGCGGGGCCTCAAAGCGGGGGATACTTGTCAAGGGCTCCAACTACCTTGAGGCCCTTTCAAAGGCCGGGACCGTGGTATTCGACAAGACCGGCACCCTGACGAAGGGGACCTTCAGGGTCACGAGGGTAACGTCAGTGACCATGAGCGAAAAGGAGCTCCTGACCCTCGCCGCGAAGGCCGAGCGCTTTTCCACCCACCCCATCGCCCGGGCCATAGTCGAGGCAGCCGGCCTTTCCGACAGCGGGACCGGGGACGCCTCCTCCGTCGAGGAGCTTGCGGGCATGGGCGTAAAGGCCGGCGTGGAGGGACACACGGTGCTGGCCGGCAACCGGCGGCTCATGGGGACTTTAGGCGTTGACC
>CANQUO010000092.1 GCA_947627085.1 uncultured Oscillospiraceae bacterium | reverse complement strand
CGGAGTCACGTCTTGGGTCTGCTCTAAGGTCCAGCCCCGGAAGGGCCCCCCGGAGCCGGTGAGCAAAATGCGCCGGAGTTCCCCCGGCTTCCGGCCGGTGAGGCACTGGAAGATGGCGGAGTGTTCCGAGTCCACCGGTAAAAGCTCACAGCCCCGCTCACGCGCCGCCCGCGTGACTATCGTCCCGGCGCAGACCAGCGTCTCCTTATTTGCGAGGGCTATCCTTCTCCCGCCGGTCTCTATGGCCGCCAGGGTCGGCCTGAGCCCCGCTATACCCACAAGGGACGACTCCACTATGTCCGCGCTCATGCGGGCGCACTCACAAACGCCCTTTTCTCCCGACAATACCCGCACGGGGGTATCCGCAAGGCGGGTTTTCAGCTCCGAGGCCGCCCCCTCGTCCGCCATAGCCACAGCCATGGGCGAAAATTTTCTCGCCTGACGCTCCATCAAATCCACGTTCTTGTTGGCCGTCAGCGCCGTTATCTTAAATCCCAGCGCCTCCGCCGCCTCAAGCGTCTGTGTGCCGATGGAGCCGGTGGAGCCGAGTACAGTCAGCGTCTTTGCCATAGCATCGCCTCTCAAAACGCCGGCAGGTTGGAAACGAGAAGATACACCAGCGGCGCCGTGAAGATGATGGAGTCAAATCTGTCCAGCACCCCGCCGTGGCCGGGGATAAGGTTGCCGTAGTCCTTGATGGCGTGCTCGCGCTTTATGACCGAGAAGGCCAGATCGCCTATCTGGCATGTCACGTTCCCAAGGCAGGCGTAGAGGAGAAGCCGGAGGTAATTTACCTCTATGCCGACCGCCTTGTCCACTATGAGCCCGAATATCATTATACCCACAATTCCGCCGATGAAGCTCCCGATAAAGCCCTCCAGGGATTTATTGGGACTGCACTTCACAACGCCCTTGTGGCGGCCGAAGAACATCCCCCCGAAATACCCGCCGGTGTCGGACACCGCAGTTATGACAAAGGCCATTATTATGAGAAGTCCCCCGTTTTCCATCATCCGAAGCTGTAAGAGGGCCGACATGCACACCGGCACCAGCACCCCGATGAAAAGTCCCGACATCACAGTTGAAAATCCCACGGCCTTTTCCGTACCGTAGGTGAATATGGCCTCGGCAAAGAGCGTCACCATCAAAAATACAAGCGCCACTCTTATAACGATCTCGGCGCACCCGAAGTAAAACCCCAGAGGTATGGCCACGGCGGAGAGGCCGGGATAGACGAGCATACGTAGATCCGTCACCTTGCCCACCGTGCGCATGAGCTCATATACGGCTATGACGCCGAGGACGGCTATCACCGCCGCCAGACACCAGGCCGGCGCCCACAGGGCCAACACAAGCAAAAGCGCGATCATAACCGCCGCCATTATCGTCCGTGTCAAAAGCATAAAAATACCTTCTCCCTCAATAGTTTACGCCGTCGCCGGCTCCAAAAGCGTCAGCGTCCTCCTGTCCGCGTCCAGCCGGCATCTGACGCCGTAGGGTATTATGCCGATGGGCTCGGCGTGGCCGAAATTCACGTTATAAAGTATGGGCAACCCAGGGTGCCCCGCCTCGAAGCCCACCACCCTGCGGTAGACCTCCTTGTAGGGCTCATATTTGCTCCGTCTCGCGGGCTTGCCCACGATGATACCCCGGATAACGTCAAATATCCCCTGGGCCGCGAAGTTGCGAAGATACCATGTGAGAAGTTCGCAGGAGGTGTCGTCCTCGCTTGTCTCCAAAAACATTATTTTTCCCGCCCACGCATCCCTTGTGGGCCAGAGGGACGTCCCCAGAAGCTCCACGAATACGTCGATACAGCCGCCGAGGAGCTCCCCCTCCACGGCTCCCGCGCCCTGAAGGACCTCGTAACCGATCTCTTCCGGGTGGTAGGGCTTTGGGGTATTCATGTTCTCCTCGCTCCACCATATCTTCTCGTCCTCGTCGTCGTACCAGTATGGCGCGGAGGGTATTTCCAGCGTCTCGCAGGGCTCAAAGAGGGTCTTGCGGATCATCCGGTCGGTGTAGTCGTTTATCCTGACGTACTCCGAAAAATTGGTCATGACGCTGGCCCCGTAATAGGAGATGAGGCCGGCCTTGTACATCATGAAGTGGTTCGTGGTGGTGTCGGAAAAGCCCGTGAATATCTTGGGGTTATCGCGTATTACGTCAAAGTCGATGTACGGGAGCAGCCTTATGGTGTCGTCCCCGCCGATGGCGTTGAATATGGCCTTCACGCTCTTATCCCGGAAAGCGTCCATCAGGTCGCGAGCTCTCGCCTCCGGGTGCTCGTACAGATACTGCCTGCCCTTTAGCGCGTTTGGCATGACCGTGACATGAAGGCCGAAGTCCCGCTCCAGGCGCTCTCTGGCAATGGTAAGCTTGTGGATGGCCCAGCTCTCCCCCAGCGTGCCGGCGGAGAGGCTCACAATGGCCACTGTGTCGCCCTTTTTGAGACGGGACGGTTTTATCATGATAAACTCCCTATTTCTTCACGCCGCCGTAGCGCCGATCGCGTTTTTGGTAGGCCGCTATGGCCGCGTCCATGTCCTTTGGCGTAAAATCCGGCCACAGGATGTCGGTGAAATAAAACTCCGAGTAGGCCGACTGCCACAGGAGGAAATTCGATATCCTCTCCTCCCCGCTGGGCCTGATTATCAGGTCCGGGTCCGGCATACCGGCGGTGTAGAGGTAACGGGAAAGCTCCGCCTCCGTAAGCTCCCCGTGGTCCGGGTCGGCCTGCCAGGCTTTAACGGCCCTGACTATCTCGTCCCGGCCTCCGTAATTTACGCACAGATTTGCCTGAGTGCGCGTCTCAAGGGTCTCGTCGATGGCCTCCACCCGGTCGATAAGCGCCCGGAGCTCCGGCGACAGGGGCGTCAAATCCCCTAAGACCCTGATGCGCACGTTCTCCCGGCGCATCTTCTCGATTGCCTCCTCAAGGTATTTCTTGAGAAGGCCCATAATGGCTGAGACCTCTTCGGCCGAGCGCTTCCAGTTTTCCGTGGAGAAGGCGTAGACGGTGAGATATTCAATACCCAGGTCCCGGCAATAGGAGGCTATCCGCCGGAAGGTCTCAGCCCCGGCGGCGTGACCGGCCGTGCGGGGAAGGCCCCGCTTTTTGGCCCAGCGCCCGTTGCCGTCCATTATTATCGCAATATGACGGGGCAGGACCGTCCCCTGCCCCGCCGTCTTTTGCTCTGTGTTCGCCATCAGATGGATGTCAGTTCCTTTTCCTTTTTCGCCGTGGTCTCGTCGACCTTCTTGATGTAATCGTCGGTCATGGTCTGAAGGTCCTTCTCCATGATCTTCAGATCGTCCTCGGTGACGTCGCTGGCCTTCTGCATCTTCTTGAATTTCTCGTTGGCGTCCCGGCGCACGTTGCGCACGGCGGTCTTGGCGGTCTCGGCGTAGCGGCGCACCTGCTTTATGAGCTCCGCGCGCCGCTCCTCGGTGAGCTGAGGGAAGGCGAGGCGTATGACGGAGCCGTCGTTCTGGGGATTGATGCCCACGTCGGAGGCCAGGATGGTCTTTTCAATGGGCTTGAGAAGGCTCTTGTCCCAAGGCTGGATGACAAGCGTCCTGGGGTCCGGGGAGGAGATGGTACCCACCTGATTTATGGGCGTGGGCACACCGTAGTAGTCAACTCTCAGATGGTTGAGCACGGCGGCGTTGGCGCGTCCCGCGCGGACCGTGGCAAACTGCGCCTCCAGAGCCTCGATGGTCTTGTTCATCTTGTCAAGGTATTCCTTAAAAGCTACGTCGTCGGTGTACATGGTTTGACCTCCTTAAATTTTTGATGTTCGGTTTTAAGCTTTCGCAAATTGCTATTTCACGACCGTGCCGATCTTCTCCCCCATTATGGCCCGCTTTATGTTCTCCGGGTCCTTCAGGGCGAAGAGCAGGACGGGTATGTTGTTGTCCATGCTGAGGCTGGTGGCCGTGGTGTCCATCACCGCCAGATGCTGTGCCAGCACGTCGTCATAAGATATGTGGTCGAATTTTACGGCCTTGGGGTCCAGCTTGGGGTCGGCGGAGTACACCCCGTCCACGTTCTTGGCAAGGAGTATCACGTCCGCGTTTATCTCCGCGGCCCTCAGCACCGCCGCCGTGTCCGTGGAGAAATAGGGGCTCCCGGTGCCGCAGCCGAATATGACTATACGTCCCTTTTTGAGGTGCTTGTCGGCCTTGAGCCTTATATAGGGCTCCGCGATGGAGCTCATCTGCACCGCCGTCTGTACTCTCACCTCGGCGCCCATGTGCTCCAATACGTCCGCCACGGCAAGGCAGTTCATCACCGTGGCCATCATGCCCATGTGGTCGGCCCGGGTGCGCTCCATCCTGCCGCCGCCGTCCTTCACGCCGCGCCAGAAATTCCCGCCGCCGATGACTATGCCGATCTCCACGCCCATGTCGGCGCACTCCTTTATGACCCTGCAGACGCTCTCAATAACGTCAAAGTCAAGGCCGAAGCCCCGCGCCCCCGCCAGGGCCTCGCCGGATAGCTTCAAAAGTACTCTCTTATATACAGGTTTTGTGTCCATAAGTCCTCCCCGGTCGAATATATTGTTTTTTCCTATTTTAATATACTTTCACCAAAATTGGAATAGCATATTTCGAATTTTACAAAAATTTCGGAATTTTTATTTGACCGGGCACGGCGGCGCCGTGAAATTATGTTGAATATCGTCAAAAACCGTGCTATTATAGCATTATACGCCATAAAAAACGCCCTCCGGAGGTAACAAAATGGCACAGCTCTATTTCAAATACGGGGCCATGGGCTCCAGCAAGACCGCCAACGCCCTTATGGCCAGGTTCAACTACGAGGAGCGCGGCCAGAAGGTCCTGCTCGTAAAGCCCCAGCTGGACACCAGGAACGGCGACCACACGGTCTATTCCCGCATCGGCCTTACCTACCCCTGCGTCTACTTCCACGAGATGCGGGCCATGGAGGACAGTGAGCTTCAGAAAAACGACTGCATAATCGTGGACGAGGCCCAGTTTTTAACAAAGGACGAGGTCATGTACCTTGTCCACCTGGTGGACGACTGCGGCATCCCCGTCATATGCTACGGCCTCCGTGCGGATTTCAAGGGCGAGCTCTTCCCGGGAAGCTACGAGCTTTTAGTCATGGCCGATAAGATAGAGGAGGTCAAGACCGTCTGCTGGTGCGGCAAGAAGGCCACCTTCAACGCCCGCTTCGACGAAAACGGTAAGGTCTTAAAGGAGGGCGCCCAGGTGGTCCTCGGCGCCAACGACAAATACATCGGCCTCTGCCGCCACCACTGGATGACCGGCGACTTAGGCCCCGATTTCAAGCCCGGAGTGGGCTGAAAGCCGACTTACGTCAAGGAGGTACCGCTATGTCCGAAAGGATTCCGGAGGGGGACCTCATTCTACCCTCCCTCTATCTGATACGTGAAAACCTGCCGAAGGCCACGTCCACCACCCAGCTGATAGCAAGCCTCACGGAGCTCTTCCACCCAGTTGGCGAGGACGCCGGCATACTTCCCGGCCGGAATGACACCAGGTTTTCCCAGAAGGTCCGTAACCTCAAAAGCCACCGCTCCGCCAACGGGATGGATATCTATACGTCTCTTACGCCGTCCGGTGATTATCTCCTCACCCCCGAGGGCGAGCGATATGTCCGCGACAACATCGACGCCCTTGAGTATCTCTTCTCCGGCGATTTGAGCCGTAAGGGCGCCCTCGCCGTCGTTTCCTCCGTCAAATCCGCCCGCAGGACCGGCCGGCGGGTCGAGCCGTACAGCGAGGACGCCACGGTCCTTGACGGCCGCCTGTCCGCCTCCGCCTCCCCTGTCCGGGAGCGCTCCCGGAAACTCCGGTCCGCGGCCATCGAGCATTACCGGGACAGCGACGGGAAGATACGGTGCGCGGTCTGCGGCTTTTGCTTTGAGGACCACTACGGCCCCGCCGGTAAGGACTATATCGAGATTCACCACGAGGAGCCCATATACCAGTACTCCGGCGACGGTGTGGAGAGCGTCATCTCCCAGGCCGTCAAAAAAGTCAAGCCCCTGTGTGCCAACTGCCACCGTATGATCCACCACTCAGCCCGCGACATGCTCACAATAGACCAACTCAAAGCAATGCTCATCCCATAATAAATAGCCAAAGCCTGCGGCTTCCCGCCGCAGGCTTCAGCCTGTCGGAAAAGGCTATTGGCCTTTTCCGACAAAGGGGAACGTGCGGGAAACAGCGCGTGAATTTTGCGAAATTCACACGCAATTTCCCTGCTGTCGCCCTACGCGCACGGCCCGAAGGGCCGCACACTTGGGCGACAAAAGGGATTTTTCCCGACGTACATGCCGCCGGGAAAAATATTGAATTTGAGTTTTTTGACAATCTGACGCCTGCGACTTCCCGCCGCAGGCTTAATTTTTCATTTTTAAAGCAATAGGAAAGGCGAGCAAGCCCAAGAGCGCTTGCCCGCCGGGTTTGTTATCCCACCAGCGCGGGGACGAAGGTAGTCCAACCGGCGCCTCCCCGCAGCTCCACATCATTCTCATCTGAGAGAGTGAAGGAATAGACAGGTTGGCGGAACCCCTTGCTGTCGGTCACGTATTCCATCTTACAGTCAATGACCCGCACTTTATGGGGGGACAGGCGGTTGAACGTTGGCACGTCACGCCAGGAGAACCGCCCGGCACAAAGGCGCTCATACGCCTCCCGGGGAGAAATGACCTCGGCGTTCCCGTGGAGGGTGATGACGGAAAGAGAATTGTCTACCTCGTAGAGAATACCGCCCTCCGCCACAAAGCAGGTCAATTCACCGTCGGTAAGCTCACCGTCCACTATTACGCATTCCGCCCGAAAAGCATACCTTCCCTTTTCCGCGTCCACGGTAATAAACTCAGCCGCGTCAGGTATTTCGATGCCCAGCTTTTCAAGGGCGGCGCGGAGCTCGTCCTCCGAAATCTCTCCCCCCTCTTCACCGTAGCGAAGGGAGCTGTCCACGCGATAATCCGTGTACTTATAGGAGCGGTCGTTGTAATCCACCTGTAAGCTATATGTGCTGTGATCAGAGTAGAACGCGATATGGTCATAGTACTGTACGTCGGCGGTGTCAAAGCCGACCCCTTGCCGCCCAAGAAACTCCGCCGCGAAGGCGTCGCAACCGGCCACAGTGAAGGGCTCCACCCAGTAGACCCCGGACGGCCCCGGCTCGTCAGATAGAGAACACTCCTGTACCCATTCTGTTCCCTTGGTGTTGGCGGCGTAAATCGGGGCATCCGCAAGATTGCCGTATGGCTGAAAATGGTATGTAAGGAACACGCAAGCTATGACAGCGGCGGACAAAACGGGTAGAACGGCATATATCCCGGCAATCTTCCACCGTTTTCCCACCAGGCTGACGAACAGCATACACAAGCAGTACCCCAGCATGGCGCCCAAAATATTGCATATAAGGTCGTCCACATCAGCCTGTCCCCGACCGAGGATATACTGGAGCACTTCGATCGCGAAAGACGTACCGGCCCCGGCTGTCAGCATCCAATACCACCGTCTGAAAGGCTTTACCGCCAGTGGGAGCAGTACGCCCAGCGGGAGGAACATGGCGATGTTCAGTAGAGGGTTTAACCAAACTTGCAGGGTAAAGTCGTTCCACGCCTCCCAGAACGCCAAAAACGGGTAGAGCTGGACACCCATTTGCATACCGTCCATGCGGTTCATAAAAGTGAGAGCGGCCAGTCCGCCCAAGTAGCACAGCAGCAGAGGAATGGCTGCAGCTTGTCCTTTAGGAACACGTCCTCCGTCACGGCGATATTTTCGCTTCAATATAACAAGTATTACGCCACCCATCGCCAAACCCACCAGCGCCGGAGTAACGGCATCCTGAAACAGATAAAAATTTACCGTATGAAGTCGTGCATCGTACAATTGACCCCCAGTGAAAAGATAAAAAAGCGTGCAACCGAAGTTGCACGCCGAAAAACGCACAACTCCGCTGCCGCGACGCAACTTTTCTACCACCCATGAGGATGCGAAAATGGAGAGTGCATTTTTACCAAAATAAAATGCACACCCTCACAGGTAGATATTCAGTTGCGTCGCGAATATATTATAGCATATTCTTTCCTGAAAAGGAAGTGAAAAAAACAAACATTTTCTCCACACCCTGTAGGTTTGTCAATGATGTGTTACACAATAAAGGAACGAAGAAAGCACGTGAATCGGAGACTGCCAATTAAGAGG
>CANQUO010000091.1 GCA_947627085.1 uncultured Oscillospiraceae bacterium | reverse complement strand
ATACTCATGCTGGACGAGCCCACGGCGGCGCTGGACCCCATAGCGGAGAACGACATCTACATGAAGTATAACGACATGACGGCGGGGAAGACGTCGGTGTTCATATCCCACCGGCTGGCCTCCACGCGCTTTTGCGACAGGATAATATTTTTGGCGGACGGACGCGTGGCCGAGGAGGGCACACACGAGAGCCTGCTCAAGCTCGGCGGGGAGTACGCCAAGCTTTTTGAGGTACAGAGCCGGTACTATCAGGAGGGGAGGGAGTTTTGCGCGTGGAAGGGAAGATAAAATTTTCAAAGGCCCTCTCAAATTGCATGAGGGCGGCGAGGCTCTTAAATAAGGTGAGCCGCAGATACTTTCCCGTGCTGGCGGCCATGTGCGCGGTGAACGCCCTGACGCCATATGTGGCGGTGTTTTTCTCGGCGCGGGTTTTAAGCGAGCTTGCCACCATGCGCCGGCCGGATACGCTGTGGCGGTGGGTCATAGCCGGGGCCGCCTGCACCGGGGCTTTCGCCGTGGTGAAGGCGCTTTTATACGAGCGCCAGGAGGCGCTGTATGACGATCTCTACGGGCGAAAGGAAATGCTTTTCGCAAGGAAGATGTTCTCCCTCGATTACGCCGACATGGATAAGCAGGAGACACACGACCTGCGGGACCAGATACGGCAAAACGAGGGCTGGGCGGGCCTGGGGCTCATGCTGGTCCCCACAGTGATGGGTGAGCTTTTGGAGAATATCATCGGCATAATCAGCGGAGCGGCCCTGACGGTGAGTCTCTTCACCTCCCCGGTCCCGGCCTCGGCGGGGAGGTTCACGGTCCTCAACAGCCCACTCTTTATTCTGGCCATAGCCGCCGTGATGGCGGCGGTCAGCGTGCTGGCGGGGTACTGCAGCGCAAGGAGCGAGTTATACTATACAAGCGCCTCGGAGGAGGCCAACTTTGGCAACCGGCTTTTCGGCTTCTTCGGGTTTTTCGGCCTGCAGAAGGAGCGGGGGGCGGACGTGCGGATATACTCCCAAGAGCGGCTCGTCAGCGCCTACTGGGCAAAAAATTTCGCCTTCGGCGCGTCGGGACTTCTGGCCAGGCTCGCGAGGGGCCCCATGGGGATACTGAGCGGGCTGGGGACCGGCATCACCGTGGTCATAACGGGGTGCGTGTACGTTTTCACCTGCATGAAGGCCTGGGCGGGGGCCTTCGACGTGGGCAGTGTCACCCAGTACGTGGGGGCGGCCACGGCTATGGCGGGGAGCATCTTCGCGCTCATGAGCGCCTTCGGGAAGCTGAGGGCCAACGGGGCGTACCTTGAGACCACATTTAAATTTCTGGACATACCCAACGCCATGTATCAGGGGAGCCTGACCACGGAGAAGCGCTCCGACAGGAACTACGAGGTGGAATTCAGAAACGTGTCCTTCAAATACCCCGGCGCGGAGAACTGGGCCCTTAAAAATGTCAGCCTCCGGTTCAAGGTGGGCCGCCGCCTCGCCATCGTGGGGGAGAACGGGAGCGGCAAGACCACGTTCATTAAGCTCCTGTGCCGCCTCTACGACCCCCAGGAGGGGGAGATATTGCTCAACGGCATAGATATACGCAAATATAACTACCGGGACTATATGGACATCTTCTCCGTGGTGTTCCAGGACTTCCAGCTCATCTCCCAGCCCCTGGGCGCAAACGTGGCGGGCAGGGCGGATTTCGACGGCGAGAGGGTCCGAAAGGCCCTTATCGACGCGGGCTTCGGAGACAGGCTTGAGACACTGCCCCAGGGGCTCGACACCCAATTATATAAGGATTTTACCGAAAACGGCGTGGAGATATCCGGCGGCGAGGCCCAGAAGATAGCCATCGCCAGGGCCCTATATAAGGACGCGCCCTTCATCATCCTTGACGAGCCCACCGCCGCCCTCGACCCCATGGCGGAGGCGGAGATATACGCCAAATTCAACGACATTGCCGGCGACCGCACCGCCATCTACATCTCCCACCGCTTAAGCTCCTGCCGCTTCTGCGACGAGATCGCGGTGTTTCAGGACGGCCGCATCGTCCAGCGCGGCTCACACGAGGAGCTTTTAGCCGATGAGACCGGCAAATATCACGAGCTCTGGACGGCTCAGGCACAGTATTATGTCAGCGAATAATCATAAGCTATTACTCCCGAGATCAAGTGATCCCGGGAGTAATTTGACTTTTGCCTGCGGTTTAAATCTGTTTAAAATAAGACATGCCGGAAATTTGCGGAGGTTTATTGACTTTTCTTTCCGGATGGAGTATATTAAAGGATAAGTTTATTTGGCAAAAGAGTACGCTTATTCGGTGAAACAGTATGCGCAAGGGATTTGGAGTTTTGAGCGCCATCGTGTGGCTCACGCAATTCGGCATTTCCGTAGTGGGGCCCGTGGTGCTCTGCGTCTGGGGGTCCGTATGGCTGAGAAACCGCTTTGAGCTGGGGCCGTGGATCGTGGTTATCGGCGTGATCTTGGGCGTGGGCGGCGCGGCCTCGGGGCTGTGGTCCTCCCTTAAGGCCATGGACAGGCAGGCGAAGAGCGACGATAAGGACTCAGGCGTGGGCTTTAACGAGCACAAGTGAGGTATTTTCCATGTACCACAACGACGCCGCCATACGGCAGTTTTTCAAAATAGCCATCTGCGTGGCCGTGCTCACGGCGTTGGAGCTGGGCGTTTACGCCATAATCGGGCGCTTTAGCCTGAACGTGCTTTTCGGGGCGCTTTTCGGGGCGGCGGTGTCGGTGCTGAATTTCCTGGCCCTGACCATAATAGTCTCCCGGGCCGCCGACAGGGCGGAGGGGGGAGACCCGGGGAAGGCCAAGGCGGCGGTCCAGGGCTCCTCGGTGCTCCGGCTCCTTATTTTGGCGGCCATATACATAGTGGTCCTGAAAACCACGACCCTCGACCCGCTGGCGGCGGTGTTGCCGCTGGTATTCGTACAGCTCAGCATTTATATTACCGAGTTTTTCCGCAAGGACGGTGAAAAAAAGTGAACGGCCCGAAAATTTATCTTCAGATAAACGGCATGAACATCATCACCCAGACGACTGTGTCCAGCTTTGTGGTGATGGTGCTTCTGTGTGTCGCCGGGTACTTTTTGGGCAGGGACCTGAAAAAACGCCCAGGCAGGATGCAGGTCATAACGGAGAAGGGGGTCACCATGATCTATAACCTCGTTGAGGAGACCATGGGCAAGCACAACTCCTACTGGACGCCCTACATCGCGACGCTCTTTTTAAGCTCCATCTGCGGGTCGCTTATCGGCATGACCGGCATTTTGAAGTCCACCACCTCGGACATATCCACCACCCTCACCTGGGCGCTGATGACCAGCTTTCTCGTCTGGGGCTGTACCATAAAATACAGCGGTTTCAAGTCGTTTTTGAAGGGGTATATAAACCCCATGAACATAATCTCCGACATCGCCCAGCCCGTCAGCATGGCCTTCCGTCACTTCGGCAACATCATGGGCGGCGGGGTGCTGATGAGCCTTCTCTATTCCGCCCTTGCCGCGGGGAGCGCGGCGTTATTGGGGCTCATAAAGTCCTACGGCGTACTGGAAATAGCGGCGGTGGGCGTCATCGGGATAGTCGTTCTGGTATTCGGCTTCGGCAAAGATAAGCTCTGGATGAAGATAGTGGGCGGGGCGGTGATCGCTCTGGCGGTATCGGCGGCCCTTGAGTACTTCGGAGTTTTCGCCAAGGTGCCCATTTTGCAGGTGGGCCTTCCCGGCATACTGAGCCTCTATTTCGACGTGTTCTCCGGCGGCGTCCAGGCGCTGGTGTTCTCGCTCCTCACCATGGTCTACGTGGGCATGGCCTGCCCGCCCCGGGAGGAGCAAACAAAGTGATTTTGGCCCGGAAGGGCTCAAAACATAAATGCAAATAATACTTTCAGGAGGTAAATGTTATGAATATCGCGGAAGCCATAAAGGAAGCCGCCGTCGCCATCGGCGCGGGACTTTGCATGGGTATCGGAGCCATCGGCCCCGCTCTCGGCGAGGGCAACGCCGTGGGTAAGGCCCTCGAGGGTATGGCCCGCCAGCCCGAGTCCGCCGGCACGCTCCGTACCAACATGATCATGGGCTGCGCCATCACCGAGTCCACGGGCATCTACTCGCTGGTCATCGCCCTTCTGCTCCTGTTCCTCTATTGATGGGGACGGGGCCGTTAGCGGCCCCGTGCGAGCTCCGTGGCCGGATCTGACCCCGGCCCGGGAAACAATTTTCGTGTAGAAAGGAGCGGTCTATATGACAGGGTTTGAGCAGATAGTCGGTATAAATCCCTGGACCGCGCTCTTTACCTTCTGCAACATGATAATCACCTTCCTCCTCTTGAAGAAATTCCTCTTCAAGCCGGTGAAGAAGATGATAGACAGCCGCCAGAAGGAGATCGACGACATGTACGCCGACGCCGAGGCCTCGAAGGCCGAGGCCGCAAAGCTCCAGGCGGACTACGAGGAGCGCCTTGGGGACGCCAGGGCGGAGCGTGACCGCATACTCAGCGACGCCGTGTCCCGTGCCCAGAAGAGGGAATCGGAGATAATCGCCGAGGCCCGTCAGGGCGCCGCGGCCATTATGACAAAGGCCGAGGCCGACATAGCCCAGGAGAAGAAGAAGGCCCTGAACGAGGTCAAAAACGAGATATCCTCCATATCCATATCCATCGCCTCCGAGGTGGTGGGCCGGGAGATAAACGAGGCCGACCACTCCCGCCTGGTCTCCGAATTCATCGGGAAATTAGGTGAGGCCGATGACTGAGATTGCTAAGCTTTACGGCCAGTCCCTCTATGAGCTGGCCGCCGGCGAGGGCATGGCGGAGCCCATACTCCATGAGCTTGATTGTTGCGCGGGGCTTTTCCGGGAAAATCCCGACTACGTAAAGCTCCTGTCCACCCCCTCCATATCCAAGGAGGAGCGCCGGGGGGTGCTGGACAGGGCCTTTGACGGCCAGGTCCACGTGTACGTCGTGAGCTTCATGAAGCTATTAGTTGACCGCGAGGCCATCGGGGAGCTTCCCGGGTGCGTGGAGGCCTACCGCCACCGCTACTATGAGGACAACGGCATTTTGGAGGTCACCGTCACCACGGCGTTAAAGCTGGACGACAGGATGCGGGAAAAGCTCCTTGCCCGTCTTGACGCGGTATTCGGGAAGAGGATAATCTTAAAGGAATTGGTGGACCGGTCCGTACTGGGCGGTATGCGCCTTGAGTGCGCCGGAAAGCGCTACGACGGCACCGTGAAGGACCGGCTCGACAGGATAGAGAAGGGCCTGCGCGAGACTGTCTTATAAGAAGATTCGTCACGCCGTCCGGCGGCGCGCCCGGGGAGCCGCCAAAAGGCCCCGGGGACCAGACCATTATTGTAGGAGAGTTATACCATGGAACTTAAACCAGAGGAGATAACCAAGATAATAAAGGCTCAGATCAAGAACTACTCAAAGCAGATCGAGGAGAGCGAGACAGGTACCGTCATACTTGTGGGCGACGGCATCGCCAGGGCCTCGGGGCTTGAGAAGTGTTTGATGAACGAGCTTATCGAGTTTCCCAACGGCGAGTACGGCATGGCCCAGAACCTGGAGGAAAATTCCGTCTCCATCGTCATTTTGGGCCGGGACTCCGGTATCCGCGAGGGCGATAAGGTCAAGCGCACGGGCAGAGTCGTTTCCGTCCCCGTGGGCGAGGCGCTTATAGGCCGGGTCGTGGACGCGCTGGGCTCGCCCATAGACGGCAAGGGCGAGATCGCCGCCGTCAGGTTCGACCCCATCGAGGCCCCCGCCCCCGGCATCATCGAGCGCAAGAGCGTCTCCGTGCCCCTTCAGACGGGCATAAAGGCCATCGACTCCATGATACCCATCGGCCGCGGCCAGCGCGAGCTCATAATCGGCGACAGGCAGACGGGCAAGTCCACCATCGCCATTGACACCATCATAAACCAGAAGGGCAAGGACTGCATCTGCGTCTACGTGGCCATCGGCCAGAAGCGCTCCACGGTTGCCCAGGTGGTCTCCACCCTTGAGGCGGCGGGAGCCATGGACTACACCATCGTGGTCTCCGCCACGGCCTCGGAGCTTGCCCCGATGCAATATATCGCCCCCTACTCCGGGTGCACCATGGGCGAATATTTCATGAAGCAGGGCAAGGACGTCTTAGTGGTCTACGACGACCTCAGTAAGCACGCCGTGGCCTACCGGGCCATATCACTGCTTATCCGCCGCCCCCCCGGACGCGAGGCGTATCCGGGCGATGTCTTTTACCTCCACTCCCGCCTTCTTGAGCGGGCCGCCAGAATGGCCCCGGAGTACGGCGGAGGGAGCCTCACCGCCCTGCCAGTCATAGAGACCCAGGCCGGGGACGTGTCGGCGTACATCCCCACAAACGTCATATCCATCACCGACGGCCAGATATTCCTTGAGACGGAGCTCTTCCACTCCGGCATCATGCCCGCCGTCAACCCCGGTATTTCCGTATCCCGCGTGGGCGGCTCGGCCCAGATAAAGGCCATGAAGAAAGTGGCGGGGTCATTGAAGCTCATCTACTCCCAGTATCGTGAGCTTCAGTCCTTCGCCCAGTTTGGCTCGGACCTCGACCAGGACACCAAGGACCGTCTTGCCCAGGGCGAGCGGATCGTGGAGGTATTGAAGCAGAACAACGGCGCCCCCGTGGAGGTGGCCCACCAGGTGTGCATTTTCTATGCCGCCACCAACGGCTACCTCAAGGATATCGAGACGAAGAAGATATCCGAATTTGAGGAGGGCCTGTATAACTACATGGACGAGCACGGCTACGACGTATTGAAGGCCATCCGGGAGACCGGAAAGTTAGAGCCCGAGACGGAGAAGGAGCTTCAGTCCTGCATAACAAAGTATATCGAAATTTTCAACAAGTGAGAAGGTGACACGCTATGGCCGGAGTATCAATGAAGGATATAAAGCTTCGCATCCGGAGCATGGAGAGCACCAAGCAGATAACGAAGGCCATGGAGATGGTGGCCGCCTCCAAGCTCAGAAGGGCCCAGGACAACGTGACCCGTAGCCGGCCCTATTTTGAGACGCTTTTCGACACCGTCTGCAAGATAGCCGCCAGTTCCCCGGCCTTCACCTCCCCGTACCTTGAGGAGCGTGAGGTCAAAAGGGCCTGCTATGTGGTCATTGCCGGCGACCGGGGCCTGGCCGGGGGCTATAACCACAACGTTTTGAAGCTGGCGGAGGCCGAGATGGCCGGGAAAGAAGTCACCGTGGTGCCCATCGGCAAGCGGTGCGTGGAAAATTTCCGGGCCCACGGCTTCGAGATACTGACGGACGCCTGGTACGAGGCCGGGGCCGTATCCGTTTCCGACTGCTTTACCATGGCCAGGGACCTTTGCAAGCGGTTCCTGAGCGGGGAGTTTGACGAGGTGAACATCGTCTATACGAATTTTGTATCCATCCTCGTCCAACAGCCGGCGGTGATGCGGATTTTGCCCCTCCACGGCACCGGCGCGGAGGAGCGGCACGTATCCGAGACCTTATACGAGCCGGACAGCCAGGAGCTCTTCGGGAAGATCGTCCCGGAGTATGTGGGCGGCCTTATCTACGGAGCGCTGTGCGAGTGCGTGGCCAGTGAGCAGGGAGCGCGCCGCACCGCCATGGACTCCGCCACCAAGAACGCCGAGGACATGATAAGCGACCTTTCGCTCAGGTACAACAGGGCCCGTCAGGGCGCCATAACTCAGGAGATAACCGAGATCGTGGCGGGCTCAAACACATAAATGGCCTCAAAAAGTTCGCGTCCGCGGACGCGAGGAAATTGATTTTACGGCGGCATGTACGTCGTAAAGTTACCCTCTTAGGCCAACGGAGAGTGCGAGCGCAGCGACCGCGCGCAGTTGGCTACTCTTTGGCAGAAAAAGGCTTCGCCTTTTTCGCCAGAATAAGGAGTTGATTTGATTGGCAGATAAACACATCGGAACTGTGGCCCAGATCATGGGGCCTGTTCTGGACATCCGCTTCAAGGACGGGGAGCTTCCGGAGCTTCTGAACGCCATCAAAATAGAGGCGAACGGCCGGACCCTCACCTGCGAGGTGGCACAGCACATCGGCGACAACGTGGCCCGGTGCGTGGCCATGGGCTCCACCGACGGCTTATCCCGGGGCATCGAGGCTCTGGACACCGGCGCGCCCATCTCCGTGCCCGTAGGGGAGGAGTGCCTTGGGAGGGTCTTTAACCTTCTTGGCGACCCGGTGGACAACATGCCCGCCCCCGAGACGAAGGAGCGCTGGCCCATCCACCGCCCCGCCCCCAGCTACGACGAGCAGGAGGGCGCCACGGAGATATTCGAGACGGGCATAAAGGTGGTTGACC
>CANQUO010000090.1 GCA_947627085.1 uncultured Oscillospiraceae bacterium | reverse complement strand
GGAGATGGCGTCGTTCGTATGTATGGTGCTCAGCACCAGGTGGCCCGTGATGGCCGAGCGCATGGCGATCTCCGCCGTCTCGCCGTCACGAATCTCTCCTACGGCGATTATGTCCGGGTCCTGACGGAGTATGCTCCGCAGGCCCCCCGCGAAGGTCAGCCCCTGGCGCTCGTTTATCTGCACCTGATTGACCCCGTCGATATCGTATTCCACCGGGTCCTCCAGGGTGACGAGGTTCGTCTCCTCGGTGTTGAGGGAGCGTATCATGGTGTACATGGTGGAGGACTTACCGGAGCCCGTGGGTCCCACCATCAGGATCATGCCGTTGGCGTTTTTGAGGAGCGCGTTATATTTTTCCAGGCTCTCCCCCTCAAGGCCGATGGCCTGGGCGTCCAGGAGCTGCGCCGACCTGTCAAGGAGACGCACCGCCACCTTCTCGCCGTATATGGTGGGCAGGGTGCTGAGACGCAGGTCTATATCGTGGCCCTTCATCCTCACGTTGGCGCGCCCGTCCTGGGGCACCCGCTTTTCCGATATGTCCATACCGCCCATTATCTTCAGGCGGCTTATGACGGAGCTCTGGATATCCCGGGGCACGGTAAGTATGGTCCGCAGAAGGCCGTCGATACGCATACGGACCACCATCTCGTCGTTCCGGGGCTCTAAGTGTATGTCCGACGCCCGCTCCACGGCGGCCCGCTCGATGATGGAGTTCACCAGCCTCACCGTGGGGGCGGACTGGCTCTCCTCCTCTATGTCCTCGCTGACGGGCCGGGGTTGGTAAGTATCCCGGTTTTCAAATTTTATCTCCTCAATCGCCCTGGCCGCGCCCTCGTTGCCGTAGAGCGTCGCGATGGCCCTGTCCACCGCCGCCGTGGTGGCGATCCTCGGGGACACGCGCCGCCTGGTAGCCGTTTTCACGTCCTCCAGGGCCACGAAGTTCAGGGGGTCCGCCATCGCCAGCACCAGCTCGTCCTTGTTGAGCCGCACCGGTACCACGCTGTACTTTTTCGCTATGGCCTTCGGCAACACCTGCGCCATGTCCATCGAAATGTGCGCGCGGCTTAAATCAATAAAGTCGATGCCCAATTGCATCTCCAGCGTCTCGATGAGGTGCTGTTCGCTTATTATACCCTCCTCGATAAGGACGGTGCCCAGTCTTTTATGGCTGGTCTTCTGCGCCTCAAGCGCCGCCTGGAGCTGTTCCTCAGTGATCAGCCCCACAGATGTCAGAAGATCGCCGAGCCGCATATACGCCATAGGAAAGTCCTCCTTCGGGCAATTTTATTGAGTAAATCACTACCTTAACGGTAAATGTTCACGCCCCCCCCCAGGAAATTTTTTCCTTCTTTGGGAGGGGCGTTGTAAATAATGACGATTTACTGTATGCCTACACGCAAAAGAATACAACTCTTTCGCCAAATTGTCAATAGTTTGATTGATAAAAATGTAATTTCATTGTCGTAAATCGTCGAACCTCGCGAATAATTCGCGCTCCGCCGAAAAAGGCCAAAATACTGTGTAAAAGCGTCAGGAAAATGCCCGAAAACAGTTCAAGGATCGCCCGAAAGCCAGCCCGGAAATCGCCCCAAAAGCGCGAAAGAAAGCACAAAAAGCATATCCGGTCCCGCCTCCCTTAAATTACCGGAGACCTTCCCCTCCGCGCCCTCCCGGCTATATATATATTATGCCACTATTATCTGGGATCTCAACACCTTTTCCCCCCAGATTTTGCGCAAATCCCCCCAGATTTTGCGCAAATCCCCCCAGATTTTACGCACACCTCCAAAAAGCCGCAAAAAAAGAGGGCTTTCGCCCTCTTTTTTGAAAAATTTTATTGATTTATTGGGATTTTTATCGATTTTTCGGAAAAATTCACCCGACCACGTCGTATCCCTGGTCCTCCACGGCCTTTTTCAGGACCTCGTCCTCCACCGCCGCCGAGAGCTTCACCACCGCGCTCCCCGCGGTGTGGCTCACCTCGGCCTCCGCCACTCCCGGGACGGCCTCAAGGGCCTTTTTTACACGCATTTCGCAGTGTGGGCACATCATTCCCTCTATTTTCAGTGTTTTTTCCATGGTTTTGTCCTCCTTTTTAGCTTTATGCTTTATTTTTTTATCGTGACGGCTGTCACGAATTTTGACGAAATTGAGCCTCAAAGCGTTTGAAACCACGCAAAAGCTGGATAAGCTCATGGCCGCCGCGCCGAACATCGGGTTCAGGGTGAGCCCAAAGCCCACAAAAAGCCCCGCCGCCAGCGGTATCCCGATGGAGTTGTAGAAAAACGCCCAGAAGAGGTTTTGGTGTATATTCCTGAGCGTGGCCCGGCTCAGCCTGATCGCCCCTGTCACGTCGAGAAGCTCGCTCTTCATCAGCACCACGTCCGCCGCATCGATAGCCACGTCGGCCCCCGCGCCGATAGCGATGCCTATGTCGGCGGAGGTAAGGGCCGGGGCGTCGTTTATGCCGTCGCCCACCATGGCCACCTTGCCCTGGCGCTTTAGCTTTCTTATGGCGGCCTCCTTGCCGTCGGGCAGGACCCCGGCGATCACCTGGTCCACGCCCACCTTATCGCCGATGGCCCGGGCGGTGCGCTCGTTGTCGCCGGTCAGCATGACCACCCGGATGCCCATGTTCCGAAGCTCCCTCACCGCCTGCGGGCTGTCGGGCTTCAACGTGTCCGCCACGGCGATAAGCCCCAGGGGCTCCCCGTTCCGGAGGAATACGAGTGGCGTCTTGCCCTCCTCCGAGAGCTTCTCCGCGTCCTTGCTCACCTCGGTGGGAACGGTTGATATGGAGGAGACGAATTTGACGCTCCCGCCAACCATTTTGGCGCCCTCCACCTTCGCCTCCACGCCGTTTCCGGGCAGTGCCCTGAAGTCCTCGCTCGCGGGTATGCTGAGCTCCTCCGCCCTTTTCATCACGGCCTTGGCCAGCGGGTGCTCGCTTCCGCGCTCAAGGCCGGCGGCAAGACGCAAAAGCTCCATTTCATCGACGCCCTCCGCCGGGATGATATCCGTGACCATGGGCTCGCCGGTGGTGATGGTGCCCGTCTTGTCCAGGACAACCGTCTCCACCCGGCCCGTCTCCTCAAGGGCGGCGGAGGTCTTGAAGAGTATGCCGTTTTTGGCTCCCACGCCGTTGCCCACCATTATCGCCACCGGCGTCGCAAGTCCCAGCGCGCAGGGGCAGGAGATGACAAGCACTGATATGCCTCTGGCCAGGGCGAAGCCCGCCGTCCTGCCCATAAGGAGCCACACGACCGTTGTGACGATCGCTATGGATATAACCGCCGGCACGAACACGCCGGAGACACGGTCGGCTATCTTCGCTATGGGCGCCTTGGTGGCCGCCGCGTCGGATACCATTTTAATTATCTGTGAAAGGGTGGTGTCCTCCCCTACCCGGCTGGCGCGGCACCTGAGTAATCCGGCCTCGTTCACCGTGGCGGCGCTGACTCTGTCGCCCGGGGCCTTGTCCACGGGGATGCTCTCCCCGGTGAGCGCCGCCTCGTTCACGGCGCTGTGGCCCTCGATCACCTCGCCGTCCACGGGGATGGCCTCTCCGGGCCGGACGATGAATATATCGCCCACTCGCACATCCTCGATGGGTGCCTTGAGCTCCGCCCCGTCCCGCTCCACCGTGGCGGTCTTGGGCGCCAGGCGCATGAGGGACTTGAGGGCGTCGGTGGTCCGGCCCTTGCTCCGGGCCTCCAGCATCTTGCCCACGGTTATAAGGGCCAGTATCATCGCGGCGGACTCAAACCACAGGTCCATCATGTATTCCATCACCGCCGCGCCGTTCCCGTCGGCCTGGGCCCGGGTCATCTGAAGGAGCACCCACACGCTCCAGCCGAAGCTCGCCGCCGAGCCCATAGCCACAAGGGTGTCCATATTGGGCGAGCGGTGTATGAGCCCCTTGAAGCCGGAGACGAAAAATTTCTGGTTTATCACCATGACGATTGCCGCCAGGAGCATCTCCAAAAGCCCCAGCCCCACGTGGTTGCCCTCAAAAAATTTCGGCACCGGCCAGCCCCACATCATGTGGCCCATGGAAAAATACATGAGCACCAGCAAAAAGCCCACGGACCATATGAGCCGGCGCCTGAGAGCCGGCGTCTCCCGGTCGCGAAGGGCGTCCTCATCCTGGGAGTGGGATGCCTTCGCCTCTCCCCCGCCCTTGCGGCTGGCGCCGTAGCCCGCGTCCTCAACGGCCCTTATTATGTCCGCCTCCGCCGCCGTGCCCTCCACGCCCATGGAATTTGTGAGTAAGCTCACGGCGCAGGCCGTCACACCCGGCACGGCGGAGACGGCCTTCTCCACCCTCGCCTGACAGGCGGCGCAACTCATGCCCGTCACGTTGTACTGTACCATATTACCCACCTCATTTCATGAGCTTTTGCAGTATCTGCACAAGCTCGTCTACCGTCTCATTTCTGCCGGCCCTTATGTCGTCGGCCACGCAGGTCTTTATGTGGCTTGCCAAAAGCTCCTTTGTAAATCCGCTGAGGGCCGCGCTGGCCGCCGCCACCTGGGTCAGGATATCCGCGCAGTAGGCGTCACGCTCCACCATGCCCCGGATGCCCCGTATCTGCCCCTCGATGCGGCTCAGCCTGTTTATCAGCGACGCGTACTCCTCCGCCGACCGCTCCTTCGTCTTGTGACAGCAATTCATCGGCGCATATTTTTCATTGTCCATAATATACCCCCCTCGGGTATTTTTTATGTATAATATACCCCCACGGGGTATTTGTCAATACCCTCTCCCTTTATAAATATTTTTTCCGACGGCATGTACGTCGGAAAAAATCCCTCTTGTTTTGCGGAGTGTGCCGCCTACGGCGGCGCGCGGAGCAAAACGGCAGGAATAAATTTTTTGAATTTCGCAAAATTCAAAAAATTTATTCCGCACGTTCCCCTTGTCAACAAAGGCCAATGGCCTTTGTTGACAAGGGGCCTCCCGCTTGATTTTAGTTGCCTGCACTGTGTTCAAACGGGCAAAACTCGAAGTGCTCAAGGCCCGTGAAGGTCACGGTCTTTTCCTTTTCCATCCCGTGGTTGGTGACGACGAACTCGTTGGTCTCGGCATCGTAGTGCTCCTCAGCGACATTGGCGGCGCCCACCATCATGTCGAAGCCCAGCTCGTCCTCATAATATTTCCGGCTCACCGTGCCTTCCATGATTTCTCCGCCCGCATTTTTATAGACATATACCTTCGACGCGCCGTCTCCGAATTCATTATTGGTGATAAGCTCCGGCACTCCGTCGCCGTCAAGGTCCACGCTGTATGCGCCGAAGCTGTATTCATCGCCGAAGGCCTCGGCCACGCACCGTTCTTCTCCGTCTATTTCCACCCAGAAATGCCACACTATCGTCCAAGGCGTCACCTGCTCCATTGTGACGTGATAATCTTCAAAGCCCAGCACAGTGTCAAACGGTTTTATGGAGCTTATATCGGACAAACTGTCATCATGGGATATATCCATCACCATGTCGAGAAAATCATATATCTCATTCGGCTCCCGCAGGCGGAACGACATATCGTAGCGGACGCCCTCATAAATGAAAATCGCCTCGCAGGTGTATTTGTACCTCTCGTCCCACTCGGTAAATTCCTCTATATAGAGATAGACCTCCACGCCGTTATACTCAACCGTCCTGGTCGGTTCCCCCGGCAGGTTAATATCCTCCGGGGCGTCAAAAGCACAGCTCATGTTAACAGGCTCCCCGTCCAGGTTCGCTGTAAAGGCCAGGGTTTTCCATCCGGATGTGTCCGATATGTCCGTGTCCTCACGGTGCAAAAGCCGGATGCCGGAGATGTCCGCCCCCGCGTCCGCCAGATTTTCCGCCAGCAGCGTCCCGTCATACAGCTCCGTAAGCTCCGCCATGCTTTCGATAGTGTCCTCTCGGAGCGCGCCCGACGGGACTTTTTCCTGATGCCATGGCAGGAAAACCGCGCCCAATATGGCCGCCGCGCCCAGAGAGGCGGCAAGGGCTGTCCAGCCCACCCATTTTCTTGACTTTGCCCGCTCCTCCTTTGCCGCGCGGACCGCCCAGCCATCAATATCGCCAATGGCCTCAAGCAACGTCTCAACATTCATGAATGAATCCCTCCTTAATAAGGTGTTTTTTTAATTTTTTCCTTGTCCTTTGAAGCAGCGACTTCACCTTGCTCTCACTAAAGCCGTACTGGCGGCAAATTTGGGTGATGGGATCGAGATACCAATACCGGCAGACAAAGATGTTCCTCTCATTAGACGGCAAGCCCGCCACAAAGTCGCGGACCGCGCGCCCAAGCTCCTCGGCCTCCACCTCGCGTTCCGGGGTTTGCTCAGACGGTATACAATCGCCCAACTCCTCCAGAGCCAACGCCACCTCGCCGCCGCCGCGCTTTCGCGCGCGATCCTTCTGCCATTTCTTGATGGCAAGTCGGCGGGTGAGCTTTCCCAAAAACGTGGCCAGCTCCGCCGGTCTGTGAGGCGGTATGCTGTTCCACGCGCCGAGATACACGTCGTTGACGACCTCCTTTGCGTCGTCGGGGTCCTTCAATATCCGGAACGCCACGGAATAGCAATATTTTCCGTACTTCGTCTGCGTCTCCCCAATGGCGTCATCCGCTCTCGCCCAGTACAGGTCAATAATTTCTCTGTCTTTCATTCTTTCACCCTTTACGGTTTTGTCCCGATCGGTCCTTCACCTATATACTCCGAAAAAATCGTCTTTGGTCGCATTATTTCAAATATTTTTCGCAAGGACATGCGCCTTGCGAAAAATCCCTCTTGTTTTGCGCAGTGCCGCCTCCGGCGGCGCGGAGCAAAACAGCAGAAAAGCCTGAACGGAATTCCAATTCCGTCTAGGCTTTTCGCACGTTCCCCCTGCCTCAAAAGGCTCCGCCTTTTGAGGCAAAAAAAATAGCGGACCTTTCAGGTCCGCTATTTTTTTACTGGTGTTGCTCCTTCATCTTGGCAAAGCACTCGCTGCAATAAACGGGCCTGTCGGACTTGGGCTCGAAGGGGACCTTCGCCTCGCCGCCGCAGTTGGCGCAGACGGCGGTGAAATACTCACGGGGGCCGCGCACCGCGTTCTTGCGGGCGTCACGGCAGGCCTTGCAACGCTGGGGCTCGTTCTGGAAGCCGCGCTCGGCGTAGAACTCCTGCTCACCGGCGGTAAAGACGAACTCCTTGCCGCACTCTTTGCATACCAATGTCTTGTCTTCGTACATTTGTTGGACCTCACTTTGACAAATCTCGCCCTTTGGGCTTTTTATTTGCGTCAGCTTTCGCTGAAAACGCCTGGTTTATTGCCGCTGCGCGAGCTTGCGCCTTATCCTCTGCACAGCGTTATCAACGGATTTCACGCATCTACCGGTCCTGGCGGCGATGTCGGTATAGGACAGGCCCTCAAGGTACAGGGCCAGTACGGTCCGCTCCAGCCTTGACAGGTCCTCGGTGAGCGTATTTTGGAGCTCATCCGTTAATTCTCGTGTTATCACCAGTTCTTCAGGATCTCGCAAAAAACCTCTGGACAAAATCTGCCGTTCGTCAAATTCGGGTGAATCAAGTGAGACGGAGTCGTTGAGGGGACGGTGCTTGAATCTTGAAGCGGTGCGGATCGCCGTTATGAGCCGAAGGTCTATACAGCGCTCCGCGTAGGTCTTGAAGGTTACATCTCGTTTGGGGTCGAAGTGCCGGACCGCCGAGAGAAGGCCGAACATGCCCTCCTGTGTCAGGTCCTCGCTGTCGCCGCCGGCCAGAAAATATGGCCTGGCGCAAATCCTGACTGTCTGTGAATATCTCTTTATCAGCTGTTCCTCCGCTATGGAGTCGCCCCCGTTGGCCAGGGACCACAGCTCCTCATCGGTCATTGTATCATAGAACTCCATAATACTACCAATTTTTCACTGTCAGTTTATACATATTATACGGATTGATGCAATTAATGTCAAGCAAATTTGTAAAAAATTTTAAATAATCCGTGAATTTTCTTGAATCTTTACATATCCAGGGCCGTCTGGCCGGAAAGATCGCCCCTCGGGTCCGTAAATTTAAGGCCAAGATGCTCATACGCCCGCCTGGTGACGCACCGCCCACGGGGGGTGCGGGTGAGGAAGCCCTGTTGCATGAGGTATGGCTCGTACACGTCCTCGATGGTCACGGACTCCTCGTTTATGGTGGCGGCGATGGTGTCAAGGCCCACCGGGCCGCCGGCGTAGTTGTCGATGATGCTCCGAAGAAGCCGCCTGTCGATGGCGTCAAGCCCCGCGCCGTCGATATCCAGAAGCTTCAGCGCCCTGTCGGCCAGCGGCCTTGTTATAACGCCGTCGCCGTAGACCTCGGCAAAGTCCCGGACGCGCCGGAGGAGCCTGTTGGCTATACGGGGCGTGCCACGGCTCCGGGAGGCTATCTCCAGAGCGCCATCCGGAGCCGTGGC
>CANQUO010000089.1 GCA_947627085.1 uncultured Oscillospiraceae bacterium | reverse complement strand
CTCACTCACACGGGCTTAATTCACGGCAGAGTGGTCTACGAGCGGGGCGGGGAGAGCTTATATTCCCCCATGACGGGGCTTCAGAGCGGCTATCGGACATTTAATAACTTCCTTTGGCAGTCCTCGGACAACGTCGTAACGGGGGACGTCTACGTGCCGCTGACGGCAAAGCAAACACGTGGGTATGTGCTCTACACGGTGAGGGCCGGATATGAGACGCTGCTGAATTATTACTGTCAGATAAACTACTACCACCGGGATTTGGCACATTCCCTCACGAATGCCGGAAGTCCGTCGGAGAGCCTTTTGAACGGCAGCTTCGACCATCAAAAGCAGGTCATATTCTACACGACTTTTTATAGACTGGGCGCCGTAGGGGACGACGGACACGGATAATTTCGGATTTACGATGATGGGGGTAGAACCGCTCCGACGAGAAATCGCCGGGGCGTTTTCTTTGTGGCATGGGCGGAGAGTTGACGAATCACCTTGACCTGCGGTAGATTTCTTCATATTCGGGCGGCTTGCCTTTTTTGTATATAGGTGCTATAATACCCCAAGTCAGGAGGCGTAGTTATGATAAGACGCGGGAAAAAAGAGGATATGGAGGTTTTAGGAAGGCTTTTGGAGCAGGTGGAGATGGTCCACCATCTGGGAAGGCCGGACCTTTTCACCAACGGCGGGAGAAAATATTATGACGACGAGCTGGAGGAGATACTCAAGGACGATAAGCGGCCCGTGTTCGTCTACGACGACGAGAGGGATGGGGTCCTGGGGTACGCCTTTTGCGTTTTGGAGGACCACGCCGGGGAGAACGTGATGATGCCCATTGTGACCTGCTACATAGACGACATATGCGTATTTGAGCACGCCCGGGGCCGGGGCGTGGGCAGGGCCATATACGAGTACGTCAGGGACTGGGCCAGGGACTACGGGTGCTACAACGTGACGCTGAACGTCTGGGAGTGCAACCCGGGGGCCAAGGCCTTTTACGAGAAAATGGGACTTGTGCCCTACAAATACGGTATGGAGGTCATATTATGAAAAAGGCGCTTTTGATAGCCAACCCCAAATCGGGAAAACAGCGGGTGCAGACGGAGCTTTTCCACATCGTGGACAGGCTCAACGAGGCCGGGTATATGACCGCCACGGCCATCACGAAATACCGGGGCCACGCCACGGAGCTCGCGGCGATGGCGCCGGAATACGACCTTCTTCTCTGCACCGGCGGGGACGGGACGCTCAACGAGGTCATAAGCGGCGTTTTGAAAAACGGCGTCAAAATGCCAATCGGCTATATCCCCCTGGGCTCCACCAACGATTTCGCCGGGTCCCTGGGCATACCCTCGGACATCGACAGCGCGCTGGACGGCATAATTGAGGGGGAGCCCCATCCAATCGACGTGGGGAGCTTCAACGGGAGATATTTTATGGACGTGGGATTACTTGGCATATTCTCCCGGACCTGCTACGAGACGCCCCAGGACATGAAAAATACCCTGGGCTTTCTGGCCTACGTGCTGGAGGGGATACGTGAGGTGCCCACGGTCCACCCCATACCGCTGAGGATAGAGGCCGGGGGCAACGTATACGAGGGGGAGTATCTGGCATGCGTCGTGAGCAACTCCAAAAAGCTGGGCGGCGTGGTCTCATTGAGCGAGGAGCAGGTCAGACTGTCCGACGGGCAGTTTGAGCTTTTGCTCGTGGAGAAGGAGAAGTCGCCAATAGAGCTTGCCGGTTATATCCGGGCCCTTCGCACGGCGGAGCTTAAGGCCGAGGGGATGACATTCATCTCCGTGCCGGAGCTTCGGGTAACCTCCACGGACACGGAGGCCTGGACCCTGGACGGCGAGCGGGCCGATTGGGAGGGCGTGGCCGATATAAAGGTCCTGCACGACGCCGCGAGCATCCTTATGAAAAAGTGACCTTCGGAAAGAGAGAAAGAGATATGGACAACATAATGATAGGCATCGCCGGCGGCACGGGAAGCGGCAAGAGCACGCTTACAAAGCACATAAAAAACCGCTTCGGGGACGCGGTAAGCGTCATAAACCACGACAGCTACTATAAGGACCAGTCGGACCTCACCTTTGAACAGCGCGTGCGCACGAATTATGACCACCCAAACGCGTTCGACACGGACCTTTTGGTGAGGCACCTAAAGGACCTGAAGGCCGGAAAGCCCATACTGTGCCCGGTCTACTCCTACGTGGAGCACAACAGGACGAGCGAGACTGTGGAGATACGGCCCACCAGCGTCGTGGTGCTGGAAGGACTTCTTATATTCCAGGAGCCGGAGATACGCAAGCTTCTGGACATCAAGATTTATGTGGACACCGATGCCGACGTGCGCATCCTCCGGCGGATAATCCGGGACGTGAAGGAGCGGGGCCGGAGCTTGGAGTCCGTGGTGGAGCAGTACCTGACCACCGTCAAGCCCATGCACGAGCAGTTCATCGAGCCCTCCAAACGCTACGCCGACCTCATCATCTTAGAGGGCGGCCACAACCAGGTGGCCCTCGACATGATAATGCAGAGGATTGAGAACCATATAGCGAGACAGGGATAATACCGATCTTCCATAAAAAGTCTATTTTTATCCGAAACGTAAGCAGTTTTGCAATTAAAATCCCACAAAAAGGCTCCCCGAAACCAAAATTCGGAGAGCTTTTTCGTTGCCACAACTGTAAATCATCAAGCTATATCTGCAAGGTGTTCCGAAGGTATTGAATGAGTTTGGTAGCTCCGCTATAATCAGAAAGACAGGAAAATTTGCCGGGAAGGAGGATAGACTTGTGAAAATCAGACTTGCTGTCAGCGGGGAGCGGTATTCGGAATTGAAAACCGAGCTTGAAAAATGTGGAATCGAGATAGACGATACTGCCGGTTTGATATTATGTGAGGATAAGTCCTTTGCCGACAGCCTTATTGCGCGGGACAAAGAGACGGGCGAAAGGGTCGTTGTGGCCGCTGACGACATAGTTCTCATCGAGACCCGAGGCCACAGTGTGGAGGTCCATTCCGCGCGTGGGTCATACCAGACCTCGGACCGATTATATAAGATTCAGAGCCTTCTTGATCCGGGTAAGTTTATCCGTATAAGCAATTGCGCGATCGTTGCTAAAAATAAGGTAATAAAGATCGCGCCGACGCTTTCGATGAAGTTTATTTTGACGATGATAAACGGAGAAAAGGTCGACGTGACTAGAAACTATTATTACATATTTAAGGAAGCGTTTGGCATATAGGAGGCGCTCTTATGGTATTTCCGGCGTTTTTTATTTTCGCTCTGTCTTTTGCGGCGCTGATTATTGCGACGGTCGCCGTTTACTTACAGATATATAAAAAGCATATCAACAAAGCGTTAAACGCCAAGGCAAAGCCCCGGACTATGGCCCCGCCCTACAAGGTCGCTGTCGCGCTGACGGTCATGATTTTGCTTATCGGCGTGTTCGCGAGCTTTCTGGTGGGCTATAAGGCCGCGTATGACCGCTTTGAGAACAGCGATATAACATTTGACGTCCGCTCTTTCTACGCGAAGGTAAATAAGATCGGCGAAAACACGATCACAGTGAACGGCATTTCTCTCAATGACGAGGAGTATCGCGGAGAATTCATTTACGATGTCCACGAGGGAGTGAGCGTTGTCCGGAAGGACGTGCCAATTGACCTTACGGACGTAGAGCCCGGAGATTTAGTTTGCGTGACGCTCTTGACCGCCGGGGGAGATATTACCGATATTTTCAAAATACAGGTATTGGGATGAGAGAAGGACGGTTTTAAAATTACGAATATTTATCCCGCCAAATAAGGCGGTTGCAAATTGGGGATTTATTTGATATGATATGGACTTAGAGGTTTTGGCAAACCGGCGGTTGAGATTTATTATATATCCCGCACATACATATCATATTACAATTTTCTAAAGACGTGGTCATATGGTGTTTTCAAGTTTTTTGTTTCTTTTTGCTTTTTTGCCGACTCTGGCGGCGGTATATTTTTTGATTCCCGCCCGGTTCCGGCAGGCGCGAAACGCGATACTTGTGGTTTTCAGCGTTTTCTTTTACGCCGCCGGCGGCGTGAGGCTTATCGCTGTGCTTTGCGTATCCTTCCTCATAAACTACATTGGCGGCCTCATGGCGGGCCGGCCCGGAAGGGGAGGGAAGTGGGGGCGCGCCATCGCGATCGCCGCGAATCTGCTCTTTTTGAGCCTTTATAAATACGCCGGGATTTTCGCGGGGGCCGCCAATGCCCTGGGCGTGAGCTTTCCCGTTCCGGCGGGCCTTTTGCCGGCGGGGATATCCTTCTATACCTTTCAGGGGATAAGCTACATCGTCGATATCCGCCGGGGGAATGTGAGCCCGCAAAGGAATCCCATGAAGCTGGCGCTGTATATGTTCTTCTTCCCACATCTTACCTCCGGGCCCATCGTCAGATACCGGGAGATGGAGGAGGAGATCGACTGTCGCAGGGAATCTGTGGAGCTGTTCGCCGCCGGCATGAGGCGCTTTTGCTTCGGCCTTGGCAAAAAGGTCCTGCTGGCCAACACCTTTGGCGAGATCGCCGGGAAGGCCTTCGCGGGGCCGGCGCCCATGTCCGCCGGCCTTGCGTGGGTGGGGGCGCTGGCCTATACCCTGGAGATTTTCTTTGACTTCTCCGGCTATTCCGATATGGCCCTGGGACTGGGGAACGTGTTTGGGTTCCACCTCCCGGAGAATTTTGACTACCCCTACATATCATGCTCGGTCAAGGAGTTTTGGCGGCGGTGGCATATGTCCCTGTCCCGGTGGTTCCGGGATTACATATACATCCCCCTGGGCGGGAACCGCGCCGGTAACGGGCGGTACATCTTCAACATCATGGCCGTGTGGCTCCTGACCGGCCTGTGGCACGGGGCCAAATGGAGCTTTGTCCTGTGGGGCTGCTGGTACGGACTGCTCTTGCTGGGAGAGCGCTTTTTGTGGGGACGGTGGCTTGAAAAGCTCCCGGCCCTCTGCCGGTGGGCGGTGACGATGCTGGCGGTGATCGTCGGGTGGATGTTCTTCCGGGCGGCGTCTCCCATGGAGGCCGTGTCCGCGATCGGAAATATGTTCGGCGTCGGGTGCGCGCCGGAAGATGGGCGCGCGGTCTACCTGATGCTGGAATACTGGCCGGAGTGGACGGCGGGGCTCCTGGCGTGTGCTCCCATAAAGAATTTGCTGTCGCGGGCGGGCAAACCCAATACGCGCTCCTTTGCCGCATCCCTGGCGGCCCTGGCGGTGCTGGCCCTTTCCTATATGGCGTTGATGGAGGGGTCCTTTGATTCATTCCTCTACGCTCAATTCTGAGGAGAAGCTTATGAAGCGTAAACGAAATATGAAAATCACTTGGGATTTGGCGTTTTTGTGGCTTGTGTGCGCCTTTTTCGTCCTGGTCGCGCTTTGGACCGCTTTACGGCCGAAGGTGTCCTGGTCCTATTTTGAAAATCGCGCTCTTACGCCGCGCCCCGCCCTCAGCCGGGAGGCCGTCGCGGACGGCCGGTATTTTCAGGAGCTGGAGAAATACCTGTGCGACCACGCCGCGGGGAGAGGGTCCGCGCTGAAGCTTTCTACTTTGGCTGACATGAAGCTGTTGCGCCGCCCGGTGGTCAACGATGTTGTGGTTACGGATGATGTTCTGCTGGCTTATAATGAATATGAAAAGCCGGACGAAAAGACGATGGAGGACTGCGCCTCTCGGGAGGCGGAAATGCTGGGCAGGCTGGCAAGGCTGACGGAGAACTGGGGCGGGACGTTTTTATATGTGGCCGTACCAAGTCACTACGCGTATTTTGCCGATCGCTACCCCGACTGGCTGAATAACAGGGAAGAATATACGGCGCGTTCAAAGGAGATTTTCTTCTCCGCTCTGGACGACCAGGGCGTACCCTGGCTCGACGTGGGGGAGGTATGGAGCCGGGAGGGCGATCCGGCGGAATATATGTCCGCCACGGACCACCACTGGACATTGCCGGGCTGTCTTTCGGCGTACAGGGAGATTCTCGGTATGCTGGAGAGCGAAACAGGTCTTAAGCTCGCGGCCCTCACCGGCGATAATACCAGGGCCGCGACTCTGCCCAATCCTTTTCTGGGTTCCCGGGGCCGGAAGCTTCTGGGCCAGTGGAGCAGTGACGAGCGCCTTACCTACCTGGAGCCGCTGGAGAGCGTACCCTTTACCCGTCAGGATAACGGGAAGGAGGTAAGCCCGTCGGTTTTCAGCTTTCCGGGAAACGACTACGAGACCGTGCAATACGGCTTCTTCATGGGTGGGGACATCTCCGAAACAGTCATAAGCACCAATCGCCCCGAGCTCCCGTCGCTGCTTATCTACGGGGACAGCTTTACCAACCTTTTGGAGACGCTTATGTATTACAGCTTTGACGAGACTCGCTCCATAGACCTGCGGGGCTATACCGATAAGACCCTGCTTTCGTATGTGGAGGAGCATCGCCCCCAGGTTGTGGTGTGCGTCAGGGATTACGAGCAGCTGCTGAGCCTTTTCGGGAACGGGAACATCGGGTGAGGAAGGGCTTTCGGCTGTACGGTTATGAATGTCACAGAGCACCGCGCGGACGTATGATATCATTCTCCAATAAAAGGTCTACTTTTTATTGGAGAATAATATGGGACAGGAGCAAGATATCCAATACATACAAAAATGTTGGGTGTGACCGAACAAACGAGGTAGGGCTACCCAACAATTATTATAATATTCTATCTTTTCGGATACATTTCAACGGTACCTGCTGGGATTATTGGTTCGCATAAGGAGATAATCTACGCTTGTGTTGTAAAAATCCGCGAGCTTTACAAGGAGCTCATCCGTGAGCGCCTGAGTTCCCGTTTCAATGTAACTGTATTTCCTTTGAGTTATTCCGATGGCATCCGCTACCCTTTGCTGGGTAAGGTCGTGATCCTCCCGGAGGTCTTTTATGCGATTGCGCATGTCCCACCTCCAAACATTTTGAAAAAATTATAACTTAGATAGAATTTATCTATTGACTTTTAGACAAAATTTATCTAAAATAAGTTTGAGGGTGATACATAAAAATATTCGCACCCAAAAATAAAGTAACAGGCGGATAATCCGCCGCCTGTCCTGATTTAGAATCTGCCGAAAAAAACTTCAGGAGGAAAACAGAATGAAAGCATCAATAAAATCAACTGTCTATTACGCTTTTACGATACTCCTTCTGGGCTTGAATTTTGTGCTTGCGGGCAACTATCTCTTTGGTATAGGCGGCTGGAACAGCATGATCCGGCTGTTTGGATTGGTCCAGCTCGCCCTTGCCTTTGTTGCCGCTATCGTACTGGCCGTCGGCTGTATGTGCGAGGGCGGGAAGGAAAAGACACGTAACGCCAATCTGACGCTCATACCCCTTGTGCTGCTGGCCATAATGCAGTTTGTCCCGGCATCGTTTTACTCCGGGCGGATGAACATGCCGGAGCTCAGGAATGACCCGTTTATGTGGCTTCAATTCACAAGCGTCATCCTCGGCTTGCTGGTTTTGCTGCTACATTTGCTCGCAATGCCGTGGAAAAGAGACAGCGTAGATTGAATATCATGCCATGAAACCGGCGGTCCCCAAACGGGGGCCGCCGGTGCCGGCAAATTTTCTCATTTTTGTAACCGGAATGTAACTTGACTTACAATTATACAGTTGTATAATAAAACTGTGTTATACAGTTGTATAACTAAGGAGGGGTTGATGATGATGTTAGTGGGAGACGACGCGGAGCTTGAGCTGGCGGAGAGGTTTTGCGAGAGCCACCCAAGGGGGCACTTCATGCAATCCATAAGATGGGCGGCGGTGAAGTCGAATTGGGAGAACGAGGTCGTTATCGCCGAGGGGAGCGACGGACGGATAACCGGCGTGCTCAGCGTGCTTATAAGGAAAATCCCGGCGTTCGGGAATCTGATGTACTGTCCCCGGGGGCCGGTGTGCGATATCCACGACGCGGACGCCCTCCGCCAGCTCACCGAGGGGGCCCGATTTCTGGCGAAAAGGTATAGGGCGATGGCGCTCAGGATGGAACCGGACGTCCCGGAGGAGGACGGGGAGTTTCGGGGGATAATGGAGGGCCTGGGCTATAAGATACGGGACGATGTGAAGAGCAACCGGGACCTTATCCAGCCGAAAAGCGTTTTTCGCCTTAGCCTCCGGGGCAAGACGGAGGAGGAGATTTTTGCCGGGTTCCACAAAAAGCTCCGGTACAATATACGCCTGGCCCAGAGGCGGGGCGTGGAGATACGGGAGGGGACGGGAGAGGATATCCCCGTATTCTATAAGCTCATGGAGGAGACGGCCGGCCGGGACAGGTTCATCATACGGCCGATAGAGTATTACCGGCGGGTCTGGGACGAGCTGGGGCCGGAGCATGTGAAGCTGAAGATCGCCTTCGTTGACGGCGGGGCGGTGGCGGCGGCGATAGCGGTCAGCTACGCT
>CANQUO010000088.1 GCA_947627085.1 uncultured Oscillospiraceae bacterium | reverse complement strand
TGTCCCCCGCCGATATCGTATGTCCCGTCGCAGTGAAATTCCCTGTCCTCAATATCCCCGATATTCTCCAGCGCCGCCGCCAGGGTCACCACCTTGAACACCGACCCCGGCGTGTAGGCCGCCGACAGGGCCCTGTTCATATAGACGCCCGAGGTGTCGTCCGGGGCTATCGTGGGCGGGTCCTCCGGGTCAAAGGACGGGGCCGACACGGCGCAGAGTATCTCCCCGGTCCTGTAATTTATCACCGCCACGGCCCCGCTTCTGCCGTCCAGGGCGCTGTACGCCTCCCGGCACACGTCGGCATCCAATGACATCTCCAGCGTCCCGCCCGCGCCGGAGTTATAAAGGCCGTTCACCGGGTCGTAGCCCAGTATCCGGTCGGCGTACTTATATATGGCCCCGGTGCCGATGTTCCCAGCCCTGTCGCCCAGAGAGTGCAAAAGCGCCAGCCGCGTAAGCTTGTCCTCGCTGTAACTGCCCTTGCCCTCCGTGACGGAGTATAGCGTCTCGCCGTTCCTGTCAACTATCCTTCCCGCCTTCAGCTTGCCTCCGGCGTAGGCGTCGCCGTTTGAGGTAAAGGCCGCCCATTCGCCCCCGTGGAGGACGTATCTCACCACGTAAAAGGCCGTCAGCACCGCCGCCACGGCGATTATAAGGGCCACCGCCAGGGCCCTTGTCCGTACCCTTTTCACTCCTCCTCAGCCTCCTCGTCTCTCGCCCTCCGCCTCTCCCGCTTCCGGCCCGCCCTTATGGCGAAGCTGGCGTTCTGCCTGGTGTCCGAGGCCTTCACGAAGGCCAGGAGCCCGAAGGTTGCCATAAGGCTGGAGCCGCCCTTCGACACCAGCGGAAAGGTCACCCCGGTGAATGGCAGTATGTCCAGGGACCCGAATACGTTCAGTATCATCTGGGTCAGCATCACCGTCACCGCCGCCGAGGCGGCTATGGCGTAAAAGGAGCTCCTGGCGGACCCCGCCGAGCGGACGGCGAACACCGCGATTATAAGTATCGCCGCCACCGTAAGTATCCCCATTATGAGCCCCAGCTCCTCGCACACCACGCCGAACACCATGTCCGTGTCCGCGGCAAAGACCTTGTGGAGCCACCCCTTTCCGCCGCCAAGGCCGAAAAGTCCCCCGGAGGCCGCCCCGGCCATGGTCCTTGTCTGCTGGAAGCCCCCGGCCTGGGGCGCGTCCCAGGCGTGGCCCCATGTGGCAAAGCGCTTCATGACGTAGGGTCTCGCGGTCATGACGATGAAGGCCCCCAGGCCCGTACCGGCCACGGAGAGGAACACCGTGGCGAAGCTCCCCGAGCGCATGAAGGCTATGACGATGTAGGTCACGAAAAACACCGCCGCCGTACCAAAGTCGCTCATTGCCGCGAGGCACCCAACGCTTGCCGCGGCAAAGCCCACGAAGGCTATGAGATTGCGCCGGGCGAACAGCCTGTCCAGCGTGGCCGCGCCGGTGAAAATAAAGCATATCTTCACAAATTCCGAGGGCTGGAAGGATATCCCCGCTATATTGAGCCAGTTTTTCGCCCCGAATATGCTCTTTGCCGTCAGCAGGTTCACAAGCAAAAGCCCTATCCCCGCCACGGCCATGGGCGTGCGCATGAGCTTCGCCCGCTTGAGGTCCCGAAGGTACCAGCCGATTATAAAATAGAGCGCCAGCCCCGCCGCAAGGCACACAAGCTCCTTGAAAAGGTCCCCCGGGTCGGATACGGCGCACACCGAAAAGCCCACGGATACCAGCAAAAACGCCAGTATCTCCAGCTCAAAGCCCGAGCGGTTCAGCGCCCTCGTTATGAGATAGCACCCCCAGAATATGGCGGCGATAGCCAGGAACGTCACCGGCACCATCACGTTGAGCTCCTCCCCCGCGGCGGCGGTGTGCTGGACCCCCAGCGTCAGGGTGAAGAGCGTCAGCAGGAGCATTGTGGCGGCGGGCCTTATCCTGAGCCCCGGCCTTAATCGCGCTTTTGCCATATCCTTCTCGTCCCTTACGGTTGAGGCCACGAAGGTGCACTCCACCCCGCCAAACTCCACGCTGTCCCCGCTCCTTATGGCCGTGGGCCCCTCTATCTCCCGTCCCCGGACACGGGTGCCCCCCTTGGAGCCCAGGTCCATGACGCTCCACCGGCCCATGTCGTCCCGGGTGAGAGCCGCGTGTGTACGGGATACGGACTTGTAATTTAGCACAACATCGGAGGACTTTGTCCTTCCGACTATATTCTCCCAGTTAAGAAGCTCCCACCTTGCCCCGTTGGGCAGGGCTATGTATCCCCATACCTCGCTCTCCCGCTTGCCCGAGAGCATTGACACGGCGCACCGTATGACTATGATAAGCGCCAGCGCGGGAAGGATAAATCTTGTCGCCGCCGTTATCTCGCCGGAGGCCCCGGCGAGGCTGAGCCCATCAAGAAATTCCACCCGGAGCCCCCCTTTCCGATTAAAAAGCACGTAAAAATCAGACATCGTGTTTGCGTATCGGTGGTATTATATCACAATACTCTTGAATTTCCAATCAAAATAAGATATATTATGTCCATCATATGTTTTGGAGGTACACAATGCCCGATACAAAATGGCTTTCAGATATGGAGTCCCGCATACCTCATGACGGCGTGCGCACCCGCTTCGCCCCCAGCCCCACGGGCTACATGCACGTGGGCAATCTGCGCACGGCCCTCTATACCTGGCTCATCGCCCGCCACTCCGGTGGAAAATTCATCCTCCGCATCGAGGACACCGACCAGGGAAGATTCGTGGAGGGCGCGGTTGACGTCATCTACCGGACCTTGGCCGAGTGCGGCCTTGACCACGACGAGGGCCCCGACGTGGGCGGCCCCGTGGGGCCCTATATCCAGACCGAGCGGCGGGGCTTTTACAAGGAATACGCCGAGCTTTTGATTGAAAAGGGCCACGCCTACCGGTGCTTTTGCGGCAAGACCGAGTCCGAGGAGGACTCCGGGGACTTTGACCGGGGCCCCGACCCATGCCGCGCCCTCACCCGGGAAGAGGCGGACCGCCGCGCCGCCGCCGGGGAGAGCTGCGTCATAAGGCAGAAAATGCCCGAAACCGGCTCCACCACCTTCCACGACGCCGTCTACGGCGACATAACTGTGGAAAATAAGGAGCTTGAGGACCAGATTCTCATAAAATCCGACGGCCTGCCCACCTACAACTTCGCCAACGTCATCGACGACCACCTGATGGGCATAACCCACGTTGTGAGAGGCGCCGAGTATTTAAGCTCCGCCCCCAAATATAACCTCCTCTACGAAGCTTTCGGCTGGCCCGTGCCCACCTACGTCCACTGCTCCTCCGTGATGGTCACGGACAGCGGGACCGGCGCCACGCGGAAAATGTCAAAGCGCCACGGGGACCCCAGCTACGAGGACCTCATCGCCTCGGGCTATCTCACCCCGGCGGTGGTGAACTACGTGGCCCTTCTGGGCTGGTCCCCCGGCGGGGAGCGGGAGATATACTCCCTTCCCGAGCTTGCCGAGGTCTTTGATATCCACGGCGTCAGCAAGTCCCCGGCGGTATTCGACATAAATAAGCTCACGTACTTTAACGCCGAGTACCTGCGGGCCATGCCGGCCGAGGACTTCGCCAGCGTGTCGGAGCCCTGGATACGAAAGGCCGTGAAGGATTCCTCCCTTGATGTCTCCCAGATCGCCGCACTTTTACAGCAGCGCACGGAGAGGCTTTCGGACATCCCGGAGAAGGTGGACTTCTTCGACGCGGTGCCGGAGTACTCCCCGGAGCTCTACGTCCACAAAAAGTCAAAAACCGACATCCCCGGCTCCCTGGAGACTTTGAAAAAGCTCCTTCCCGCCCTGGAGGCCGTGGATAATTGGGACGACGAGACCATCCTCAAGATCCTCACCGACATGGCGGAGAGCGAGGGCGTGAAAAACGCCAAGATAATGTGGCCCCTTCGCATAGCCGTCACCGGCAAAGCCGTGACCCCCGGCGGGGCGGTGGAGATAGCTCGGATATTGGGCAAATCCCGGACAGTCGAGCGCGTAAAGGCCGCGATTTCCATGCTTTCATAATTTTTCTGAGATTAAAATGCCCCTTTTGGACCTATTATAAGGTCAAAAGGGGTGTTTTTATGTATATGACAAAAAAGGCCGGAAGGCTCGTTATAATATACGCTCTGGCCGCCGTGCTGGTCATGGCCGGTCTTCTCTCCCGGGCAAACTCCGAACGCGCGGCCCTCAGCCGGGAGCTTGCCGTGGGCTACGACAACGCCTTTGTGGAGCTTGGCGACTGCGTGGAGGGGCTGGACGCCACATTGCAAAAAACTCTCTGCGCATCCTCACCGTCACTGGTCAGCGACCTGTGCGCCGCGGGCTACGCCCACTCCATGGCCGCCTCCCAGGCCATCGCCTCCCTGCCCTACGGGAACATCGAGCTTGAGCACACCGCCGCCTTTTTGGCGAAAACCGGGGACTACATGCTCTCCCTGGCCCGCCGTGGGGCCCGGGGAGATACGCTTTCCGAGGAGGAGCGGCAAAATCTTCTGACCCTCTCCCAAAGCGCCGCTCAGGTCTCCGACGCCATCGGTGAGCTCACCGCCCGGCTCCTTGCCGGCGACGTGAGCGTGGAGGAGCTTAAAAAAGCCGAAAGCCAGATAGCCGGCGCCGAGGACAGCATCACCGGCACGGGCTTCGCCAAGAGCTTCCGGGACATGGAGGAGGAGCTTCCGGAGATGCCCAGTCTCATCTATGACGGCCCCTTCTCCCAACACATCGCCGACGCCTCCCCGAAGGCCCTGGAGGGCTTACCCGAGGTGGACGAGGAGACCGCCAAAAAATCCGCCGGGGAGCTTCTGGGCGTGAAGAGCGAAAATCTCACCGTCTCCGGCTACCGGGAGGGCCGCCTGCCCGTCTACACCGTCACCCACCAGAGCGGCGGTGAGATAGAGACGGTTGAGGTCACCAAAACCGGCGGCAAGGTCATATATTTCGGCACGGTCCGTGAGCCCCACGAGGGGGACCTGAGCTCCGCCGACGCCGTCCGCACCGCCCGGCGGTTTTTGGAGCGCCACGGCTATGAGAACATGACCCCCACCTATCACACCTCCGACGGCGGCGAGATCGTCATAAACTTCGCCTATGAGCAGGACGGCGTCATATGCTACCCGGACCTTATAAAGGTCACCGTGGCCTCGGACACCGGCCGTGTGGTGGGCATGGAGGCCGAGGGCTACCTCACCTGCCATCAGGACCGTGCCCTTGGGGCCGCCTCCTTCGACACCGGAGCCGTCGCCCTCTCCCCGTATCTCAAGGTAAAGTCCCACCGCCCCGCCCTCATCCCCACCGCCGGCAAAAACGAGGTCCTGTGCGAGGAATACCTCTGCGAGACCCCCGAGGGCAAGCACGCTTTGGTCTATCTGAACGCCGAGACGGGCCGGGAGGAGAAAATCCTGCTCCTTTTGGAGTCCGACTCCGGGACCCTCACAATATAAAAGACTGTCGACAAAGGCCAAAGGCCTTTGTCGACAGCCTCAGTTTGTCAAAAAACTCAAATTCAATATTTTTTCCGGCGGCATGTACGTCGGAAAAAATCCCTTTTGTCGTCCAAGTGTGCCCCTACGGGGCGCGCGCAGGGCGACAGCAGGGAAATTGCACGTGAATTTCGCAAAATTCACGCGCTGTTTCCCGCACGTTCCCCTTTGTCGGAAAAGGCCGCAGGCCTTTTTCGACAGTCTAAGGCTCCCCGGCCATCCCGGCCGGGGAGCCTTTTTTCGGGTCGTTGCTGAAGCCCCTTATGTACGGATAATTATTTATCCTCGCCGGTGAGGAATTTGTAGCACAGCGCGGCTAAAACTCCGCCCACAAGGGGGGCAAGGATGAACACCCACACGTCCTTCAGGTAGTCGCCGCCGGCGAAGAGGGCGGGGCCGAAGCTCCGGGCGGGGTTGACGGAGGTGCCGGTGAAGGAGATGCCCAATATGTGCACGAGCGTCAGGGTTAGGCCGATGACGATGCCGGAGACGGAGGAATTTTCAAGCTTGCTGGTGACGCCCAGAATGGCGAGGACAAAGACGAAGGTCAAAATGACCTCGATAACAAAGCTTGAGAGTATTTCACCGTTATAAAGGGCGTTGGCCCCAAGGGCAGAATCCCCGCCTACGAAGGTGGACAGGACGGCGGCGCCGAGGACGGCCCCAAGGAACTGGGCGGCCACGTAGCCGATGAAGTCGCGGACGGTCATCTTGCCGGAGACCAGCATCGCTATGGAGACGGCGGGGTTTATGTGACAACCGGAGATGTTGCCGATGGAGTAGGCCATTGCCACGATAACAAGGCCAAAGGCCAGAGCCGTCAGCAGATAGCCCACACCGGACACGCCCACCACGGCGGCGGTTCCGCAGGCGAAGAACACCAGAACGAAGGTGCCGATAAACTCGGCGAGGTACTTTTTCAAGATAAACACTCCCTTTTGAAATTCAGATGAGGGTCTTGGACATTGGTATTATACACTGAGCGGAGAAGTTTTACAATAGCGGAAGAAAAAATTCCCATGTCGTATCACATCTCCATGAGCCGGGAGACTATCTGGGCGGCCTGGGCGCGGGTGGTGTGTCCGGCGGGGTCGAGTCGTCCGTTGACGCCCTGGAAAAGCCCCGCGGCGGTGACCCTGGCGCAGGCCTCCAGCGCCCAGAAGGCGATGGAGCCGGTGTCGGAGAAGTTGAGGCCGTTCTTGTCGGGCAGGTCCAGCACCCGGTCAAGCAGCACCATTATCTGCTGGCGGGTGATGTAGCTGTCCGGGGAGAAGCGGCCGTTGCCGGTGCCGTCGGCGATGCCCCTGTCCCAGGCGTGGACGATGTAATCCCTGGCCCAACACCCGGCTATGTCGTCAAAGGGCCGTGAGGCGCTCTCGCCGGGGTGGGGCACGCTTTCAGGGAGCTTGCCGGTTATTTCAAGGGCGGTGTAGAGCATGGCGATGAATTCGGCCCTGGTCACATCCTCGTCCGGGCGGTAGAGGATATCGCCGGCGTGGAGCTCCACGCCCCGGTTGTGAAGGTCCTCGATGGCGTCCTCCGCCCAGTGGCCGGAGACGTCAAGATAGGAGCCGGAGAGGCCAAGCTCCGACAGGAGCCCGAAGCCGTAGTCAAGAAGCTTTACGCTGTCCGTGGCCCTGGTGTCGCCGGAGGATGAGTGCATCACCACGGATATGAGACGGCGGCCGTTTCTCACGGCGGTGACGGTCTGACAGAAGCCGGCGGCGTTTATGTTGCCGGTCTTGAAGCCGTCCGTCCCCTCGTAGGCGTATTTCTCGCCGGGGAGAAGGTAATTCGTGGTCCTGTATTCCTTCCCCTCAAAGGTCACGGAGTTTAAGGAGGTGATGTCCAGGACCTGGGGATAGTTCTGGATGAAGAGCCTTGTGAGCATGGCCTGGGAGCGGGCGGTTATATAGTTGAGCTTGTGGCCGTGGGTGTTTATATAGTGGGCGTTGAGGCCGAGCCGGGAGGCGGTCTCGTTCATGCGCTCCACGAATTTCTCCTCGGTGCCGGATATGTACTCGGCCAGAGCCACGGCGCTGGCCGAGGCGGAGTAGATGAGCATAAGCTTCAAAAGGGTGCCCACGGGGACCGTGCCGTTATATGGCAAGGGCACGCACATCTGATAGTTCACATTGTCCCGGGATATCTTGGCCACGTGGTCGCTGATGGGGACGGGGGTGCCCATGGTGATGGTGCCCCGGTCCAGCTCCTCATAGACTATGTAGGCCGTCATGACCTTTGTCATCGAGGCCGGGACGCGAAGGGTGTCCGGGTCCTTGGCGTAGATGATGGCCCCGGTGTCGTAGTCCATGACCACGGCGGCGGGGGCGGTTATGCGCGGGGGCTCCAGGGCGCCGGCCGTGGATGAGGGCAGGAGCGGCAGTACCAAAACGACCGCCAGCAGTACGCATATGGCCTTCGAAAAATGACGTCTCATGGGAGATTCGCTCCTTTTGCGGTGAATTTTGCAACATTTTAAATATTACATCACAAAAATTCGATTGTCAAGGCAACGAATTTGCCGGAAAGCGTATTTGCCGGAAGTAACTCGTCCCCGCGCGGAACGAAGGAATCCCGCCCCGCCCGCAGACCGCGACCTTGTTCTCTTCCCCCCTTTCCCAAAAAGGGAGTAGGATGATTGGAAGTGCGGTGGGAAATTCGGCCCACCCCCTGCCCCCTCCCAGAGGGAGGGGCGGAACTCCGCGCAACCTAGGCTCCCCCTGCTAAAGGGGAGGCTGGAATCACCGAGGTTCAGCCCCTCCCCTTGGGAGGGGTGGCCGAGCGTAGCGATGGCCAGGGTGGGCCGAATCTATCTGCCTCGACCCACCCCCTACCCCCTCCCAGAGGGAGGGGCGGAACTCCGCGCAACCTAGACTCCCCTTGCTAAAGGGGAGCCTGGAATCACCGAGGTTCAGCCCCTCCCCTTGGGAGGGGTGGCCGAGCGTAGCGATGGCCAGGGTGGGCCGAATCTA
>CANQUO010000087.1 GCA_947627085.1 uncultured Oscillospiraceae bacterium | reverse complement strand
TCGGTTATCGTCCGATGGGACGAGGGAGTCTACTTTCCTCTCTTTTGTTGGGCACAAAAGAGAGGAAAGTAGCAAAGGAGAGAAAATGCCGGTTGCGCGTGTGGGCGGCTTATCCCATCGCCATCCGCGCGTGCGTGGTCGAATTGTCCCTGCGTCTAACCCGCTTGGCCGCTTACAGCTCAGTAGACGATAGCCCCTACCTCTAACCACATCGCGCTGGTGTGGTGGTTATCGTTTGCCCCTCCCTTTGGGAGGGGGTAGGGGGTGGGCCGAATCCTTTTTTTGGAAAAGGTTGCGCCTTGCGGCGCGTATTGAAATAGGGGAGGGTTTGGAACCCTCCCCTACGGCTGTTATGGGGATTTTACCCAAGGCTCGTAGGGGCGGGTCCCAGACCCGCCCGTCCTTCGTCTCGCCGCGAGGATACCACATTTTTTGGAATGGGAGACTGGGGGGATTAGAGCCTTTGGTGCTTATTCGCTTTAAAACAGAGGAGAAGCGGGGATTCGGGAAACTTCACACGGCGAATCCCCCGTCTACGCTTATGACCTGGCCGGTGATGAACGCGGCCCTGTCGGAGCAGAGGAAAGATACGGCGCCGGCCACGTCCTCCGGGGCGCCAAGGCGCATGATCGGGGTGTCGTCGATGAGGGAGGCCAGGGTATCGGGAGTGAGGGAGCAGTTCATGTCGGTGTCGATAACGCCGGGGGCTACGCAGTTTACGGTGATGCCTGACGGTCCCAGCTCCTTGGCGAGGGCCTTTGTAAGGCCGATGAGGGCGGCCTTGGCGGCGGAGTAGGCCGCCTCACAGCTGGCGCCCCGGATGCCCCACATGGAGCTTATTATGACTATCCGGCCCCACTTTTCGTGGATCATGTGGGGGAGGGCGGCGTGGATGAGGTTGTAGGCCCCGTCCACGTTCACGGAGAAAATACGCCGCCAGTCGGCAAAGGTCGTGTCGGTGAAGAGCTTTTGCATGGCTATGCCGGCGTTGACAACTAAAATGTCCACGTTCCCCGCGACGGCGAACATGTTATTGACGGCTACGGGATCGGAGACGTCGGCCATAAGGGCGACGCCGCCTAGCCGGGAGGCCAGCTTCTCCGCCTTTTCACGGCTTTTGTTGTAATTTACCACTACCCGGAGGCCATCCGTAGCCAGTGACACGGCGCAGGCCGCGCCGATGCCCCGGGAGGCGCCGGAGACAAGGGCTGTTTTCATCTGTCGCGCCTCACATTATGCCCGCCCACTTCAAAATGAGCAGTACCGCCACGCCGGGGACGCCGAATACGCCGGCGACCACGGCGTTTTGCCAGTTTACGGCAAGGGCGATGCCAAAATCGGCCCCAAGCTTGTTGATCAAAAGAAGCGCCACGAAGCCCACGGCGGTATTTATAAGTATCTTGAATACAAAGCGTATGGGCTTTGTGAAGATGAATACGGCGATTAGCACCAGCACGATAAGGGCTATCGTCGCCACCTTCGGGTCCAGACCCGTGGCGGCGCTGACCTCGTCAATTATCTCCTCGGCCTTGTTCTCAAAATCCGTCAACGTCTCGGTAAGCATGGGATACCTCCTGAAAAAACTTTGACTATTATAAACCATATTTCCGAAAAAGGCAAATTATTTGTTGACTTTCAGGCGGTATTTGATATAGTTTACCTGTGTAAAGGAGGCGGCGGGATGGAATATGAGGAGGCTATGGCCTTTATCCACTCAAGACGCCACGGCGGCCCGGACCTTGGAAGGATGAGGATCGTTCTTGACCGGCTCGGCTCGCCCGACAGGGAGCTTAAATTCATACACGTGGCCGGGACCAACGGGAAGGGGTCCGTGTGCGCCTATATGGCGAATATTTTGAAAAATGCCGGGTACAAAACGGGGCTTTTCACCTCCCCCTTTGTCCGGAGGTTCAACGAGCGGATACAGATAAACGGTGAGGACACACCGGACGCGGAGCTTGCCCATGTCACGGAGACAGTCCGAGACGCACTTGGAGAGTTTGAGGACAAGGTGGCGGAGTTTGAGCTCGTGACGCTTATCGGGCTTACTTATTTTGCCCAAAAGCGATGCGATATAGTTGTTCTTGAGGTGGGTATGGGCGGCGTCCACGACGCCACCAACGTGATAGACGAAAGCGAGGTCTCCGTCATAACGGCCATCGGCCTCGACCACACGCAGTATCTGGGAAATACCGTGGAGGAGATAGCCGCCGTGAAGGCGGGAATCGTGAAGGACGGCGGCCGGTGCGTGGCGTACACGGACCCCGGGGGAGTTATTGAGGGCGCCTGCCGGGAGCGGGGCGCGGAGCTCACCGCGCCGGATTTTGGAAAGCTCCGGATAAAAAGCCGGGACCTTTCCGGGACGGAATTTGATTTTGGGAAATTCAGCGGCCTTAAAACGCCGCTTCTTGGCTCCCACCAGCCGAAAAACGCGGCTCTGGCATTGACGGCGGCGGAGGCGCTTAAAAAGCGGGGATGGAAAATAACAGACGAGAGCCTGCGCCGGGGCATCGGCGGCGTCGCCTGGCCGGGGAGATTTGAGCTTTTGAGGACAAGCCCCGATGTTATCATTGACGGCGGGCACAACCCCCAGGCGGTGGAGGCGGCGGTCAGGAGCCTTGGAGAGTATTTCCCCGGGAAAAAGGCTGTATTCGTCCTCGGGGTCATGGCGGACAAGGATGTGGAGGGCATAATAGGGAGGCTCGAACCCGTGGCCGAGAGCTTTATTTGCGTGGAGCCCCCGGCGCCGAGGGCGCTTAAAAATACCGGGCTTGCGAAAATGCTGTTATCCCGTGGCGACCGCGCCGTGGCCGCCGACAGCGTCACCGACGGAGTGAGGGCGGCGATCGCGCGGGCGGGGAGCGAGGGCTTGGTGTGCGTGCTGGGGTCGCTCTATATACTTGAGGAGGCCAGAGCGGCGGCGCTTTCGCTGTGATTTGGTCAAAAACGCCCACTGGCGGGTCCCGGGCGGCAAAAAAAACGGTATTACAATGGCTTGCATTGTGGTAAAGTATCATATATAATACATATATTGTGTTTCCAACGGTGGGAGGACGGGCCAGGGGCTCAGGCGCCGTTGGCGCGTTCCCGATTCCGGAGGGGTAGTCCCCTCGGTCGCGAAGCGACAGCTCCCGTGGATGGGAGCAGAAAGGAAAGGGATAAAATTATGAGCAAATATATCTTTGTCACAGGCGGTGTAGTATCGGGCCTGGGTAAGGGCATCACGGCGGCGTCGCTGGGAAGGCTTTTGAAGGCCAGGGGCCTTAAGGTGGCTGCCCAGAAGCTGGACCCATATATCAACGTTGACCCCGGCACCATGAGCCCCTATCAGCACGGGGAGGTCTACGTCACCGAGGACGGGGCGGAGACGGACCTGGACCTGGGCCACTATGAGAGATTTATCGACGAGGACTTAAATAAGTTCTCCAACCTCACCACCGGAAAGGTCTACGCCAACGTCATCGGCAAGGAGCGCCGGGGGGAGTACCTTGGCAGTACCGTGCAGGTCATACCCCACGTGACGGACGAGATAAAGGAATTCATATACTCCGTGGGCAGAAAGACAAACGCCGACGTGGTCATAACCGAGATCGGCGGCACCGCCGGAGATATCGAGTCCCAGCCCTTCCTTGAGGCCATACGTCAGGTGGGCCTGGAGGTCGGATATGAGAACCGCCTCTACATCCACGTGACGCTGGTGCCCTATCTGAAGGCCAGCGGGGAGCACAAGTCAAAGCCCACCCAGCACTCCGTTAAGGAGCTCCAGGGCATGGGTATAAACCCGGATATTATCGTGCTCCGGTGCGACGAGCACATAGAGGACGAGAGCATCTTCAACAAGATTGCCCATTTTTGCAACGTAAAGCCCGACTGCGTCATTGAAAACGAGACGTTGCCCATACTGTATGAGGCCCCGCTGATGCTGGAAAAGGAGCATTTTTCCGACGTCGTCTGCCGGGAGCTCCACATCGACGCCCCCGCGCCGGACCTCACCGAGTGGCGCAATATGGTGGAGAGCATCAAAAACCTCAACAGGTCCGTGACCATCGGCCTTGTGGGCAAATATGTCCAGCTCCACGACGCCTATCTGTCAGTCTCCGAGGCGCTCAGACACGCGGGCTTCGCCCTGGGGGCGAAGGTCGATATAGAGTGGATAGACTCCGAGACCGTGACGGAGGAAAATTATAAGGAAATATTCGGAAAGCTTGACGGCATAATCGTCCCCGGCGGCTTTGGCAAGCGGGGGATAGAGGGCATGGTCCTGGCCGCCCGCTATGCCCGGGAGAATAAGACGCCCTATTTTGGCATATGCCTGGGGATGCAGATAATGTGCGTGGAGTTTGCCCGGGACGTGCTTGGGTGGACGGACGCCAACTCCCGGGAGTTTGACGAGCGGAGCACCCACAAGGTCATAGACTTCATGCCCGGACAGAACGACGACATAGACAAGGGCGGCACTTTGCGCCTTGGCGCCTGGCCCTGCCACATAAGGACGAACACCACCATGGAGCGGTGCTACAAGACCCAGAGGATAATGGAGCGCCACCGCCACCGGTACGAGTTCAACAACGAGTACTACATGGACTACGAGTCCGCCGGCATGGGCTTTTCGGGCATGAGCCCCGACGGGAGGCTTGTGGAGACCGTGGAGCTCCCGGGACACCGGTTCTATGTGGGGGTGCAGTACCACCCGGAGTTCAAGAGCCGGCCCAATAAGGCGCACCCGCTGTTCCTTGGATTTATAGGCGCTGCTTTAGAGAAGTAAGAAACCCTCAGTGACAGCTCCTTTCTGAAGAAGGGAGCCAAAAAGGAAAGGATGAACCCTCAGTCAGCTTCGCTGACAGCTCCCTTCCCGTTTCACGGCAAGGGAGCCAAATAGGAAAGGAATTGAATTTCTATGTGCGGTATAGTTGGCTTTTCCGGGACAAGAGAGGCGGCCGCGGTGCTTATTGACGGACTGCGGAGGCTTGAATACAGGGGCTACGATTCCGCCGGCATCGCCGTGACGGACGGAGAAAAAATAAACGTGGCCAAGGTCAAGGGCTATGTGAAAAATTTGGCGGAGCTCACCCACGACGGGGCGGATATCGCGGGCCAGGCCGGAGTGGGACACACTCGCTGGGCCACCCACGGCGCTCCCAACGACATAAACGCCCACCCACACATGTCCTCCGACGGGCAGTTTGCCGTGGTCCACAACGGAATCATCGAAAACTACGCTGTTTTGCGCCAGGAGCTCACGAAAAAGGGCTACAAATTCGCCTCGGACACGGACACCGAGGTCGTGGCGCACCTTTTGGAGATGTATTATGACGGCGACGCCAAAAAGGCCGTGATGAAAACGGCGGCGAGACTTGAGGGGTCCTATTCCCTTGGCGTCATCTGCCGGGACGGGCGGCTTTTCGCCATGCGGGAGCAGAGCCCGCTTATCCTGGGCCTGGGGGTGGGGGAGAACTACTTCGCCTCCGACGTGGCGGCGCTGGTGCCCCACACAAAGAACGTCATTTACCTTGACGACGGGGAATTCGCGGAGCTTACGCCGGAGACCATAACCGTCTACGACGTCCGGGGCCGGGCCGTCGACAAGCCGGTATCCCGGGTGACCTGGGACGTGGAAGCCGCGGAAAAGGGCGGGTACGAGCACTTCATGCTCAAGGAGATAATGGAGCAGCCCGCCTGCTTCAAGGCCACGGTGGAGCCACGGATAAAGGACGGGAAAATCTGGTTTGAAAACTTCGAGCTGACGGATGAGGAGCTTCACGATATAAACCGCATCATCATCACCGCCTGCGGGTCCGCCGGGTATGCGGGGCAGGTGGGGCGATATGTCCTGGAGGAGCTTTGCCGCATACCGGTGGCCGTGGAGCTTGCAAGCGAGCTTCGCTACCGTAACCCCATAATCGATAAGCACACACTGCTCATTGTCATATCCCAGTCCGGCGAGACCGCCGATACCATCGCCGCCATGCGGGAGTGCCGGGAGCGGGGAGCGAGGACCCTGGCGATCGTAAACGTGGTGGGGAGCACGATCGCAAAGCTTGCCGACCACGTGATATACACCTGGGCCGGGCCCGAGATCGCCGTGGCCACTACGAAGGGCTACACCACCCAGGTGGCGGTCCTGGACATGCTGGCCATCTACCTTGCCGACAGGCTGGGGCTTATGGAAAGGGAGCGCTACGACAGGCTCTTAGTGGCCCTTCACGAGATACCCGGGAAGATGCAAAGGGCCATCGACCTAAACCGCAATATAAAGAAGCTTGCCAAGAGGCTCTGCCGCCACAACGATATATATTTCATCGGCCGGAACCTTGATTACGCCGTGTGCATGGAGGGGGCGCTGAAGCTCAAGGAGATAAGCTACATCTTCGCCGAGGCCTACGCCGCCGGGGAGCTCAAGCACGGGACCATCGCGCTTATAGAGCAGGGGAGCCTGGTCGTTACCCTGGCCTGCTACGAGCCGCTTTTTGAAAAGACCATGTCCAACATTGAGGAGGTCAAGGCCCGTGGGGCCCAGGTGCTGGCGGTGTCCCTGGAGGACAACAGGCAGATACTCAAAAAGGCCGACGACTTTATCCTCGTCCCCCGCACGGAGCCCATACTGAACCCGGTGTGCGAGGTGGTGCCCTTACAGCTCTTCGCCTACTATGTGGCCAAAGAGCGCGGGTGCGACATCGACAAGCCGAAAAACCTTGCAAAATCCGTGACGGTCGAATAGGACCCGCCCATAAGGGACAAAACGAACGTAAAACAACAAATCCCCAAAACCCCTTGTAGGGGCGGGCCCCGGACCCGCCCGGGAGACAATGGCGAAAGGAAAGATATACCAATGAAAGACCGCTACGAAAATCCCCTTTGCAGCCGCTACGCCTCAAGCGAGATGCAGTACATCTTCTCCCCGGACTTCAAGTTCTCCACCTGGCGAAAGCTCTGGATAGCCTTAGCCGAGAGCGAAAAGGAGCTGGGACTGCCCATTACATTGGAGCAGATAGAGGAGATGCGCTCCCACATCTACGATATCGACTACGATTTGGCCGATAAGTACGAGCACAAGCTTCGCCACGACGTGATGGCCCACGTGCACACCTTCGGGGACGCCTGCCCCAAGGCGAAGCCCATAATACACCTTGGGGCCACCAGCTGTTATGTGGGGGACAACACGGACATCATCCAGATGCGGGAGGGGCTTTTGCGGATAAAAAAGCTCCTTGTGAACGCCATCGCGGCGCTGGCGGATTTCGCAAGGGAGCACAAGGATGTGCCCACCCTGGCCTACACCCACTTCCAGGCCGCCCAGCCCACCACCGTGGGCAAGCGGGCCACATTGTGGACCCAGGACCTCTGCATGGACTTGGAGCGGCTCGACTTTGAGCTTTCCCACTTAAAGCTCCTTGGGTGCAAGGGCACCACGGGCACCGGGGCGAGCTTCCTGGAGCTCTTCCACGGGGACCATGAGAAGGTGAAGGCACTGGAGGCGAAGATAGCGGAGAAAATGGGCTTTGCGGCATGTATGCCCGTCTCCGGCCAGACCTACTCACGGAAGGTTGACGCGTACGTTTTGAATGTCTTGGCGGACATCGCCACCTCCTGCGCCAAGATGGCCACGGATATCCGGTTACTTGCTCACATGAAGGAGTTTGACGAGCCCTTTGAGACGAACCAGATAGGCTCCTCCGCCATGGCCTACAAGCGCAACCCCATGCGGTGCGAGCGTGTGGTCTCCCTCGCCCGGTATATCATAAACGACGCCAAGAACGCCGGCGACACCGCCGCCGCCCAGTGGCTGGAGCGGACGCTGGACGACTCGGCCAACAGGCGCATCTCCATCCCGGAGTCGTTTCTTGGTGTGGACGCCATACTGACCCTTATAATCAACGTCATAAAGAACGGAAAAATATACCCCAAGGTCATGGAGAAGCATTTAAACGAGGAGCTCCCCTTCATGGCCAGCGAGAATATCATGATGGACGCCGTGGAGCGGGGCGGGGACAGGCAGGAGCTCCATGAACACATCCGCCAGTACTCCCAGATAGCCGCCGCCAGGGTGAAGCTTGAGGGGAAGGACAATAACCTTCTTGAGCTTCTCATGCGGGACGAGAAATTCGGCCTCACCGAGGAGAGCCTGAAGGAGGTCCTTAACGTCCGCAAATTTGTGGGACGGGCCCCTGAGCAGACGGAGGAATTTTTGAGCGCCGTGGTGGAGCCCATACTTCAGGAAAATTCCGCGCTTCTGGGCATGGACGCCCAGGTGCGGGTATAAGGAGAAGAATTATGTTAACTGCTGCTGTTGGTATCAACTGGGGAGACGAGGGCAAGGGCCGGATGGTGGACCTCTTAAGCTCCCGCTACGACATAGTCATACGCTATCAGGGCGGCAACAACGCCGGCCACACGGTGATAAACGAGAAGGGCAAGTTCATATTGAATCTCCTGCCCTCGGGCATTTTGCGTGACGAGACGGTGAACGTCATGGGCCCCGGCATGGTCATCGATTTGGAGCACCTGACCGGCGAGATGGCCAGGCTCCGTGAGAAGGGCATCGAGATAAGCCCCGAGCACCTTGTTATCTCCGACAGGGCCACGGTGTGCATG
>CANQUO010000086.1 GCA_947627085.1 uncultured Oscillospiraceae bacterium | reverse complement strand
GCCCGCCCTCCTGCTTGCCTTGGCATGGGAAATAAGCCCATATCTCTATCTGGTCATTGAAAGCATCATGTGCTTCCAGCTGGTGGCGGCACGAGATCTTGTTCGTGAGAGCCGCCGGGTGGAGACGGCTCTTGAGAGAGGCAACGTGGAGGCCGCCCGTCAAGCCGTATCCATGATCGTAGGCCGGGACACAGACGCGCTGGACGAGGCCGGCATATGTCGCGCGGCGGTGGAGACCGTGGCCGAAAACACCTCCGACGGCGTGATCGCTCCCCTTTTCTGGATGGGCCTTTTCGGCGCGGCGGGGGGCTTTTTTTACAAGGCCGTCAACACCATGGACTCCATGATCGGCTATAAAAATGAAAAATACCTCCTCTACGGTCGGGCCGCCGCCAAAACCGACGACGCGGTGAACTTTATCCCCTCGCGCCTCGCGGCCTTACTTATGATCCTCGTCTGCCCGCTTTTGGGGCTTGACGCGAAGGGGGCCTTACGGGTCTTTCGCCGGGACAGGCTAAAGCACGAAAGCCCCAACTCCGCCCAGACCGAGTCCGCCTGCGCTGGGGCGTTGGGCGTGAGGCTGGGGGGCGACGCCGTCTACGGCGGTGTCTTACACAAAAAGGAGACCATCGGCGACCCTGTCCGCCCTCTTAAGCCGACCGACATCACAAGGGCCGGAAGGCTCATGTACGCCGCCTCGTGCGCCATGCTCCTGCTCATCATACTTTTCAAAATCGCGGTGATCTTATGTATCTGACAAAGCCCAATCCCCACGGCGGAGACGTGTACGCAAATGCGCCGCTCATCGACTTTTCCGCAAGCTTAAACCCCATGGGGATGCCGGAGAGCGTTCGCCGGGCGCTTACAGAGTCGGTGGACAGGTGTATCCACTACCCGGACCCATACTGCCGCGACCTGCGAGAGGCCGTCGGGAGAGCCGAGGGCGTGCCCGAGGGGCATATACTGTGCGGGGCGGGCGCGTCGGAGCTTTTGTATCTGTACGCCAGGGCCCTTGAGGCGGACGCCCCCGCCCTTATCGTGGCCCCGGCCTTCTCCGAGTACGCCGCCGCCCTTCGCGCCGCGGGACTGGGCGCTGAATCTTTCACGCTCAAAGCCGAGAACGGCTTTCGGCTGACCGGCGAAATTTTGTCCCGCGACCTTTCAAAATACTCCGCTGTCTTTGTCTGCTCGCCCGCGAACCCCACCGGGATAACCGTGGAACCGGGGATCATAGAGGGCATTGCCCGCGCCGGCGTCCGCCTGATGCTTGACCTGAGCTTTCTCGATCTCACCGGGCGGCCGGAGCTCTATGACATCCCGTCCCTCTCCGCCGGGTTTCCCAACTTGTCCGTCCTCCGCTCCCCCACCAAGAGCTTCGCCATCCCCGGCGTGCGGCTTGGATATCTCATATCCTCCGACACCTCGCTTTTGGAGCGCATGTCGGAGTTGGGACAGTGCTGGAACGTGTCCGTCCCCGCCCAGGCGGCTGGAGCGGCGGCAATGGGGTGCGGGGACTTTCTTCGCTCGTCCGCTAAAATGATAGAGGCGGAGCGGGAGCGCCTTTACCGGGAGCTCTCCGCCCTTGGCCTTACGGTGTACCCGGGGGAGGCAAACTTCCTGCTTCTGTACTCGGGAAAGGAGCTCGCGGTCCCCCTTTCCAAAATGGGCTGTGCCGTCCGCGACTGCTCCGATTTTGTGGGACTGAAAAAGGGCTACTACCGCGTGGCCGTCCGCACGAGGGATGAAAACGACCGGCTGCTTGCCGCTCTGAGGGAGGTGCTGAGATGAAAAAAGCAAAGCCCATCATGGTCCAGGGCACCATGTCAAATGTGGGCAAAAGCCTTTTGTGCGCCGCGCTCTGCCGCATATTTCGCCAGGACGGTCATAGGGTAGCGCCCTTTAAATCTCAGAATATGGCCCTCAACTCCTACATCACTGACGAGGGGCTTGAGATGGGCCGCGCCCAGGTGGTCCAGGCAGAGGCGGCGGGGGTGAGGCCCTCGGTGCTTATGAACCCAATACTGCTGAAGCCCACCACGGACGTGGGCTCCCAGGTCATTGTAAACGGCGAGGTCCGGGGCAACATGCGGGCCGTCGACTACTTTAAGTACAAAAAGGAGCTTATACCCGACATTATGCGCGCCTACGACGCCCTTGCGAGGGACAACGACATCGTCGTCATCGAGGGCGCGGGCAGTCCGGCGGAAATTAACCTCAAGGCGGACGACATCGTGAATATGGGACTTGCCAGGATGGTCTCCTCCCCAGTCCTCTTAGTGGGGGACATCGACCGGGGAGGCGTTTTCGCCCAGCTATACGGCACGTTGGCCCTTTTGGAGCCCGAGGAGCGGCGCATGGTGAAGGCCACAGTAATCAACAAATTTCGCGGCGACGCCTCCATTTTGGCCCCGGGCCTTGACCAGCTTTTCGACCTTGTAAAAATCCCCTGCGCCGGGGTGGTGCCCTACACACGCGTGGACATAGACGACGAGGACAGCCTCTCCGAGCGGCTGACGGCGGGAGAGAGAAAGGAGATCGACATCGCGGTGATCTCCCTTCCCCGAATATCCAACTTTACGGACTTCTCCCCGCTCTCCCGCTTCTCCCCCGTGTCCCTGAGATATGTTCGGAATGTTCCGGAGCTGGGGGAGCCCGACATGATCATCATTCCCGGCACGAAGAGCACGCTTTCCGACCTTAAATGGATGCGCCAGAACGGACTGGAGGCCCGTATACTGAAGGCCGCGAGCCTGGGCGTCCCCGTTATGGGCATCTGCGGTGGGCTTCAGATGCTTGGCCGCAAGCTCTCCGATCCGGCGAACGCCGAGGGCGGCGGGGAGATGGCCGGCATGGGGCTTTTGCCCATAGACACGGTGTTTTCAAAGGAAAAGACGCGTTCGCAAACCGCCGGCGAATTTTCCGGCCTTGGGGGTATATTTTCATGTCTCAACGGCCTTGCCTTCTCCGGCTATGAGATACACATGGGCCAGAGCGGGTCAGCCGCCCCGGTGATCCAGTCCGGGAACGTGTACGGGAGCTATATCCACGGACTTTTTGACGAAAACGGCGTGGCGGAGGCCGTGGTCTCCGCGCTCTTTGAGCGTCGCGGCATGACATTCTCGCCTGATAAGTCGTTCGACGTCCACGCATACAGGGAGAGTCAGTACGACAAGCTGGCCGAGACGGTCCGCAGCGCGCTGGACATGGAGCTTGTCTACAAAATTTTAGAGGAGGGCATATGATACACGTCTACCACGGCGAAGGCAAGGGCAAGACGACGGCGGCCTGCGGCCTCGCCCTTCGGGCATCGGGGCACGGCATGAGGGTCATGTTCGCTCAGTTTTTCAAGGACGGCGCCTCCGGCGAGATCGCCGCCATGTCCGCGCTTACTAACATCGTGACCCGCTGTCCGCCGATACACTACGGAAGATATAAGGCCCTCACGGACGCACAGCGCGCGCAAATCAGCGAGTGCTACCGGGCGTATCTGACAAGGCTTATCCGAGACGCCGAAAATTTTGACCTCGTCGTCCTTGACGAGCTTATATCCGCCTACAACTACGACTGTATTGACCGGCGCGAGCTCCTCGACTTCCTCCGCGCCCAGGGCAGCCGCCGCGAGATCGTCCTGACGGGCCGCTCCCCCGCCCCGGAACTTTTGGAGCTTGCCGATTACGTCACTGAGATGCGCAAGGAAAAGCACCCATTTGATAACGGGACCGCCGCGAGAGAGGGCGTGGAATATTGACAAACTGTTGAAAAATGACTACGCCCTTTTTCGACAAGCTGAAAAGAAGGTGACATCGCGCCACCTTCTTTTTATATTTTCATATAGGTATTATCCGATGTGTTTATGACATACCCTCTCCCCGGCTCCGGCTGCCACTGGTAGCGGTTCTTGCCCGGCCACGGAAAAAGGCATTGCATTATGGCGGCGATGACGCCGCCGTGGGTGAATACGGCGGCGGGGCGTCCGTCCTCAAGGAGCCCTCCGAGCGCCGCTATGGCACGCTTACGCATCATGTCCCCGCTCTCGCCGCCGGGGGCGACGTTGGCCTCGTTGTCGCCGGTTATCCAGGCTAAGTAGGCCGGGTCGTTTTTGAGCTCCTCATAGGAGCGTAGCTCAAAGTCCCCGAAGTCCATCTCCCAAAGCTCCGGCTCGGTCTCAAAGGGAATCGCGCCGTAGAGCTCCGTAAGCGTCTCCTCGCACCGTCGAGCGCCGCTGGTGATGACCCTCATGCCGTCAATGGCCGGTAGTACGCCCGAAGCCCGTAACGCCCGGAGCTCCCGCCGTCCGGTCTCCGACAGGGGAAGGTCTGTGCTCCCGCAGTATAGATGCCGCTCGTTTGCCACTGTCAGGCCGTGGCGGAAAAGAATAAGCTTCATTTCAGCCTCACGGGAAGGCCGCAGAACATCCGCGTGACGGTGTCGGCCTTTCCGGCAAGATACGCGCACAGCCTGCCCGTCGCCTCCCTCCACGCCCGGTTTTCCTCCCCCAAGGGGACGACGCCGCAGAAAATATCCATGCAGATAAGCACGCTTTCGCGCCACTCGTTCTCGTGGGCCCGGAAGCTCTCCACCGGGTCGACGCCGTTGCGGACGCACCGGAGGGCATATTCCTCAAGAGCGTCGATACACCGGGCGGAAAAATCAATGTCCCCGTCCTCACGGCAGGTGAAAATATCGCTCTCCGTGAGCCGGAAGCGGTCCTTGGCGTATTCCCTTTTCCCCTGATACGCCCCACCGATGATAAAGTCCACTTTTACCTCCCTCAGATAAGCGCGTAAACGGCTATTCCGCAGGTCTCGGCGAAGGTCAGCGCGTAGCCGGACACGTCCCCGGAAAACCCGTCCAGAGACCTGTACGCTCTCCACACGTGGTGGCAGTACCCCAAAAGCACGGCGAGCATTGAAAAGCCATACTTGCCGCAAAATACAAATCCCGCGACGAGCTCGGCGGCCAGGAGGACACAGAGCGTTACGGTGTGCGTTTTTCTTACGCCGCGCCTGTACGCGCCGGAATATTCGCTGACCGACATGGGCCGCATGACGGTCACGGCCAGGGCCGCCGCTGTGCGGGATACCGTGGGGATGATCAGCAACGTATATATATCCGCGTCCTCCCCCGCCGAGGCGAAAAGGGTAAACTGGGTCACAACAAGAAGTATCCCCGCCAGCACCGCGAAGGAGCCCACATTCGGGTCCTTCAATATTTTCCGACGCTCGTCGATGTCCCGATATGACTTCACGGCATCGGTCACGTCCAGATACCCGTCCATGTGTATCCCGCCGGTTATGAGGAAGGGAAAGGCGCACAGCGCGGCTCCCGTTACAAGCTCCGGAAGCTCCAAAAGCCGCAAAATATACGCCAAAGCCGCCCAAAGCCCGCCGACGATCAGTCCCACAACGGGCAGAAACAGCGTCATAATGGGCCGTGCGTCCTCGTCCCAGGCACCGGCCGGAACGGGTATGACAGTGAACATGGAAAGGCACATCAAAAACGCCCGGAAGAGCTTCTTCATCCCTCCCACACCCCCTTGTGGACAATGACATTTCCGGCGCACAGCTCAATTACGGTATCGCAGGCGCCGGCCAGCGCCCGGTCGATGGCGGACAGGTCCGCCCTGTATTTCTCTGTAAAGGCATCGTACCGTATGGCGTCGGAGTATATGTAGTCTGACACGAACACCGCGTTGCCCGCGCCCTCCGCCACCCGGAGAAGTCCGTCAACGCACCGCCTCAAAGCATCGGGGTCGGCGTCCCCGCCGTGGTCTCCGGGGTACATCTCGTTTAAGAGTAGCGCCGTGACGCTGTCCACAAGAAACGTGCCGCCGGGATCGGCGAGGTCAAGGCACTTTTCGATATTCCTTCCGAGCTCCAGCGTCACAAAGCCCATCCCGGCCCGATCGGCGACGTGCCGCGCGATACGCTCCCGGTCCTCCTTATCGCAGGGTATCATCGTGGCGACGTAGTATCTGGCTCCGCCGCCGCTTAAGCTGAGCGCGGCCCGTTGGGCGAAGGCGGACTTTCCGCTTTTGCCGCCGCCTGAGATAAAAATCGTCACTTTACCGCCTCCATTCCCCGGACGGGCTCAAGATACTTATCGTCGATCCCCGCCTCCTCAAAGGTGGCCATATCCCGCATAACAGCCAGGGCGGCGTCAAGCATCATCATGGCGATGGGGCATCCGCTCCCCTCGCCGAGGCGCATATGGAGGTCAAAAAGCGGCTCAAGCCCCAGCTCGTCCATTGCGGCGCGGTACCCCGGCTCCGTGGAGGCGTGGGACGGAATGAGATAAGCCGCCGCCTCCGGGCAGAGCCTGACGGCGCAAAGCGCCGCCACAGCGGAGATCAAACCGTCAATGACGGCGGGGACACGCCGCGACGCGGCCATAAGATACGCTCCGGTCATGGCGCAGATGTCAAAGCCGCCCACCTTGGAGAGCACGTCAATCGGGTCCGCCGGGTCCGGTGTGTTCACGCTGAGCGCTTTTTCGACGGCCACCAGCTTTCTTGAGTATCCCTCGTCCGTAAGTCCCCCACCCCGTCCCGTGACGGCCTGAGCGCTCTTCCCCGTCAGCGCCGCCAGCACGGCGGATGAGGTGGCGGTGTTGCCGATGCCCATCTCGCCAATTCCGACGACCCCGGCGCCGTTCGCTATTGCCTCCGCCGCCGTGTCCGCGCCGGCGAGGACCGCCCGCACGGCGTCCGCCCTGTCCATTGCGGGCCCCCGGGTAATATTTTTTGTCCCATACGCGATTTTTCGGGAGATAACACGGCTGTCCTGAAAACGCGCGTTTACGCCCACGTCGCAGACATAAAGCTCCGCCCCAAACCGGCGGGCCAGCACCGACGCGCCGGTCCTGTGCCGGACAAGGTTCAGGGTCTGCGCCGCCGTGACTGACTGGGGCGCCACCGAGACGCCCTCCTCCACCACGCCGTTGTCGGCGCAAAATACCAAAAGAGCCCTTCCCTCAATTGAGCTTACGGGCTTTCCGGTGATACCGGCAAGCTGTATCGACAGCTCCTCAAGCCGCCCCAGACTTCCCGGGGGCTTCGCAAGTTCCGCCTGACGCCGCCTTGCGGCGTCCATCGCGGCCTTGTCCAGGGGCTCCACCCCCCCGATAAGGGCCGAAAGGCCCAGCTCATCACTCATTCTCGTCCACCTCCGGGGTATTTTCCGACTTGCGCGCCTTACGGGCGCGGCGTCTTGACCGGCGTCGCTTCTCTCTGTTTTTCTCTACGCGGTCATCGCCCCGGGGCTCCTTGAGGCCCGCCGCCTCAAGCGCCCTTGGCCACGGGCCCAGAAAAGCCTTGATGGCCACGACCTCCTCATTTTCAAAATCCGACCGCTGAGGGAGCCTGTCGATATCAAGCCCAAGAAGCTCCTCCCGCTTTGAGCGTAGCAGCCCTATACAGTCCTCCCTGTCATACCTTTTTCCGGTCATCATGCACTCTCCATAAGCCATTCGTTAAAAGCCTCAAATTTCCGCCGCCGGCAAATTCGAATATAATTTTAGCATACCCCCTCCGATAAAGCAAGGCAAAAGCCGGACAATTAGGTCGTCCGGCTTCAGATTGTGTCTGCTGCTCGCTTCATTATGAAGTCCGCTTTGATTCCTTTAGTATTTCCGCGATCTTTCGCGCCGTCTCTATGGCGCGGTCAAGCTCCTCGCCGTCTATCTCCTCCCTGACGCGCCTCGATGCCGCCCTCATTCTCCGGCTCTCGTCGTCCATGAGCTCCACCGCCTTGTTGGTGAGCCGCACGTAGGTCTGTCCGGCGGCGCGGTCGGTTTTCCATGTCACAAGGCCCTTATCCTGAAGCCGCTCGACGGTTCTTGAGAGCGTCGGGATGGGCATGTTGAGCCCGGCGGCAAGGTCGGCAAGGTAGGTCCGCCCCGGCTTACCGCGCTCCCCTGCCCTTACCTGTATTGCGCGCAGGAGAAGGTAGTCCGCGCGCTTTATCGTACTGAATATCCAGTCCGTGTTGAAGTACTCCAAGAAGAAAGGCTCCCCGGCCTCCTCATCGGGCCTCGTTTCGATTTTGTTTTCGTCCATTTTACGCTCCTTTCACCGTTTATCAATCTCCACGTACTCACGCCTCCCGCAAAGGCTCTTGTAGGCGGGCCGTATTATCTTATTGGCGCTGACCAGCTCCTCAAGCCGGTGGGCGCTCCACCCGGCTATACGAGCCACGGCGAATATGGGTGTGAACAGCTCCACCGGGATGCCCAGCATATCGTAGACAAAGCCGCTGTAAAAGTCCACGTTGGGGCTGACGCCCTTGTAGATTCGGCGCTTTTCGGCGATGAGCCTCGGGGCGTTTTTCTCGATGGCGTTGTATAGCGCCATGTCCCGCTCCCGGCCCTTCTCCCGGGCCAGCCTCTCCACAAAGCCCTTGAACACCACCTCCCTGGGGTCGGAAAGGGAGTAGACCGCGTGGCCCATGCCGTAGATGAGCCCCTTTTTGTCAAAGGCCTCCCCGTTCAGAAGCTTTGTGAGGTAGGCGGAGACCTCCTCCTCGTCCTCCCAGTCGCGGACATTGGCCCTTATGTCCTCCATCATCCGCATCACCATGATATTGGCGCCGCCGTGGCGCGCGCCCTTCAGGGAGCAGAGCGCCG
>CANQUO010000085.1 GCA_947627085.1 uncultured Oscillospiraceae bacterium | reverse complement strand
TCAGAAAAAATCCCTTTTGTCGCCCAAGTGTGCCCCTTGGGGCGCGCGCAGGGCGACAGCAGGGAAATTGCGTGTGAATTTCGCAAAATTCACGCGCTGTTTCCCGCACGTTCCCCCCTTGTCGGAAAAGGCCGCAGGCCTTTTTCGACAGGCTGAGTCAGCTTCGCTGACAGCTCCCTTCCCGTTTCACGGCAAGGGAGCCAAAAAGGAAAGGAGATAAGAATGAAAGAATTGCCGAAAACCTACGACCCCAAATCGGTGGAGAAGCGCGTCTATCAGATGTGGGTGGACGGGGGCTATTTCCACGCGGAGAGGGACCGGTCGAAAAAGCCCTTCACCATCGTGATCCCGCCACCCAACGTGACGGGCCAGCTCCACCTGGGACACGCTTTTGACGAGACGCTCCAGGACGTGCTCATCAGATATAAGCGCATGATGGGCTATTCCGCCCTGTGGCTCCCCGGCTATGACCACGCGGGCATAGCCACCCAGATAAAGGTGGAGGAGCAGCTGAGGGGCGAGGGGCTTACGCGCTTCGATTTAGGACGGGAGAAATTCCTTGACCGGGTCTGGGACTGGAAAAACAAGTACGGCGACCGGATCGTGGAGCAGCTCAAGACCTTGGGTTCCTCCTGTGACTGGGACCGCCAGCGCTTCACCATGGACGAGGGGTGCTCCAAGGCCGTCAGGGAGGTGTTCTGCTCCCTCTATGAAAAGGGCCTTATCTATAAGGGCAAGCGCATCATCAACTGGTGCCCCCACTGCACCACCGCCCTTTCCGACGCGGAGGTGGAGTACGAGGAGAAGCCGGGCAAGCTCTGGCACATCCGCTATCCGCTCTCCGACGGCTCGGGGTATGTGGTGGTGGCCACCACCCGGCCCGAGACCATGCTGGGCGACTCCGGCGTGGCGGTTAACCCGGAGGACGAGCGATACACAAGCATTGTCGGCAAGACGTGTATCCTGCCCTTGGTGAACAGGGAGATACCCATCGTGGCCGACGAGTACGTGGACATGGCCTTCGGCACCGGCTGTGTGAAAATGACGCCCTGCCACGACCCCAACGACTTTGAGGTGGGGCTGAGGCATAATTTGGAGCAGATTCTGGTCATCGACGGCGAGGGGAAGATAATAAACGGCGGAAAATATAACGGCATGGACCGGTACGAGGCGCGCCGCGCCATCGTACACGATCTTGAGGAGCAGGGCTATCTTGTCAAGATAGAGGACCACGTCCACAACGTGGGGACCTGCTACCGGTGCCACTCCGACGTGGAGCCTCTGGCCTCGGACCAGTGGTTCGTGAAGATGGAGCCGCTGGCGCGCGAGGCCATCCGCGTTGTTGAGGACGGAACAATAAAATTCGTCCCCGACCGCTTTGCCAAGACATATCTTAACTGGATGCACAACGTCCGGGACTGGTGCATCTCCAGACAGCTCTGGTGGGGCCACCAGATACCGGCCTGGTACTGCGCCGACTGCGGCCACGTCACCGTCTCCCGCACCGACGCCACCGAGTGCGAGCACTGCCACTCAAAGAACATCGAGCGTGACCCCGACGTGCTGGACACCTGGTTTTCTTCCGCCCTCTGGCCCTTCTCCACGCTGGGCTGGCCGGATAAGACGGAGGACCTTGAGTATTTCTATCCCACGGACGTGCTTGTCACGGGCTACGACATAATCTTCTTCTGGGTGGCCCGCATGATATTCTCCGGCATGGAGCACATGAAGCGAGAGCCCTTCAAAACGGTGCTCATCCACGGCCTTATCCGTGACCCCCAGGGCAAAAAGATGTCCAAATCCGCCGGCAACGGCGTGGACCCCATCGAGATGATAGACCGCTACGGCGCGGACGCCTTGAGGTTCAATATCATCACCGGCAACTCCCCCGGAAACGACATGCGCTTTTACACCGAGCGGTGCGAGGCCATGCGCAACTTCGCAAACAAGATATGGAACGCCAGCCGTTTCGTGATGATGAACCTGACGGTGGAGGACGGGACGCTTCCAGATACGCTGGAGCTACCCGACAAGTGGGTGCTATCAAAGCTCAACGCGCTTATAGGCGAGGTCAACGACAACTTCGACCGCTTCGAGCTGGGCATCGCCGCCCAGAAGATATACGATTTCATCTGGGATACCTTCTGCGACTGGTATATCGAGCTTTCAAAGCCAAGGCTTGCCGAGGGGGACGAGAACGCCCAGCGGGTGCTCTTATATGTGCTGACGGATATCCTGAAGCTCCTGCACCCCTTCATGCCCTTCATCACCGAGGAGATATATCAGGCCCTGCCCCACGAAAAATCCGCCCTCATAATCGAGGATTACCCGGTCTATGACGAAAAGCTCACCTTCCATAAGGAGGAGGCGGATTTTGAGAAGGTCATGGACGCTGTCAGCGCCATAAGGTCAAAGCGCAGCGCCATGAACGTGCCGCCCTCCAGAAAAGCCAAGGTCACCGTCTCGACCTTAACGCCGGAGCCCTTCAGGGTCGGAGCGCCCTACATCCAGCGCCTTGCGGGAGCAAGCGAGGTGGAGGTCGTGGGCATGGCCCAGGCCGGGTCCGACGCGGACATGGAGGCCGCCGGGATGGTCACTGTCGTCACCCACTCAGCCCGTGTGTTCCTGCCCTTGGCTGAGCTTGTGGACCTTCAGGCCGAGCGGGAGAGGATAGAGAAGGAGCTTAAAAAGAACAGGGGCTTTTTGGAGGGCCAGATGAAGAAGCTTTCAAACGAGGCATTCATCTCCCGTGCGCCGGAGAACGTGGTAAACGCCGAGCGGGAGAAGGCGGACAAGCTCCGCTCACTCATAGAAAATCTGGAAAAATCCCTTGAGGCCCTGAAATAAGGCGCCGTTTTGACAAAAAATTCAGAGCGTATACTGTAAAATATCCGTGTACTGACCGTACACGGATATTTTTTACATATGAAAGGCGAGATTATGAAGCTTACATCCACCCAAAACGGCGGAAAGCTGACCCTGACCATATCGGGGGAGCTTGATCACCACGAGGCCCGGGCGCTGTGCGTGGAGATGGAGGAGCGCATAGAGGAGGTCCTGCCCCGGGACTGCGTGCTGGACCTTCGGGAGCTCCGGTTCATGGATTCCTCCGGCATAGCGGTCATACTAAAGGTTTATAAGCACATGAACGCCCTTGGCGGGCGGCTCACGGTCATAAATGTCCCCGACCAGCCCTTAAGGGTCCTGGACGCCTCGGGGATAGACAGGATGATCGAAATAACGGCCGGAGAGCCGGGTTCATAAAGGAGATGTACATATGAAGGAGCTTAACAGTATGCGGCTGGAATTTCCGTCAAGATCGGCCAACGAGGGCTTCGCCCGGGCGGCGGTGGCGGCCTTCGCCGCCCAACTGGACATGACCCTGACGGAGCTTGGGGACGTAAAGACGGCTGTGTCCGAGGCGGTGACCAACTGCATCGTCCACGCCTATCCCGATATGATAGGCACAGTACATATGCGGGTGAGGATAGTGGATGAGGAGACGCTGGAGATTCAGGTCAAGGACAAGGGCCGGGGCATCGAGGACGTGGACCGGGCCCGGGAGCCCCTTTTCACCACGGGCGGGGAGGACCGGAGCGGCATGGGCTTTACCATCATGGAGAGCTTCATGGACGATGTGAAGGTCCGGTCAAAGCCCGGGGCCGGGACTACGGTGACCATGCGCAAAAAGATAGAAAAACGCCTGCCCGCGCGATGAGCGGCCCCGAGCGGGAGCTCCTGGACGCGGCGAGACACGGGGACGACGGGGCAATGGAGCGGATGGTCCGGGAAAACTCCGGCCTTATTTGGAGCGTGGCCCGGCGGTTTTTCGGCCGGGGCGTGGAGCCGGACGACCTCTATCAGCTGGGGTGCGTGGGCTTCATAAAGGCCGTCAGGGGCTTTGACGAGGGCTTCGGCACCAGGTTCTCCACCTACGCCGTGCCGAAGATATCCGGCGAGATACGAAGGTTCCTCCGGGACGACGGGGCCATAAAGGTCAGCCGCGGCATGAAGGAGCGGGCCCGAGTAATTCGCCTTGCAAGGCAGGAGCTGGAGCAGCTTCTCGGCCGGGAGCCCACGGTCTCGGAGCTTGCGGGCAGAACGAGGTTATCGGCCGAGGACATCGCCGCCTGCGAGCTTGCCACCGCGCCCTCGGAGTCTCTTCAGCAGGAGACGGGCGAGGACGGCTTCACCCTGGAGCAGACCCTGGGCGACGACGGCCAGGAGGAGCGGGTACTGGAGCGCGTGGCCCTCCGTGAGGCCGTGGGGAAGCTTCCGGAGCGGGAGAGGATGGTCATAATTTTGCGGTATTTTCGCGGCATGACCCAGTCCGACGCCGCCGGGATATTGGGCGTATCCCAGGTACAGGTCTCCCGCCTTGAAAAACGCGCCATGGAGGACCTCCGCACCGTGCTTGATTGATTTCCTATCGGCAATAAGAAAATTTTGAGAAAAACGCAGGGGAAGATTGCGCGGTAGATTTTCCATAAGCGCCGTAGGGGAGGGTTCCAAACCCTCCCCATATTCTAATACGCGCCGCAAGGCGCAACATTTTTTTGATATTAATCTTCGGGGATGAGTCGGTCCACAAGGCCCACCGCGCCGTTGCTGGTGGTGTTGTCGAGGTTGAGGCAGAAGATAACGTCGCCTATACCCTTTTCCCGCACAAGGTCGGTGAGGGTGCCGTTATAATATCTGAAATCTATCCAGTAGACGTGCTCGTAGTGGTCGATCAGGAACGGGATAAAGGCGTTGCCGAAGGAGTCCTTTATGACCACGCAGGAGCTGCCGTCGGTTATCTGGGGGTTGTGGGCGTAGGAGTAGGGCTGGTCGGAGCCGGAGAAGCAGTAATACTTGGCGCCGGTCTTGTAACCATCCACGTTGTGGATGATGTCCCAGTTGGTCTCCTTGCCGTTTTTGTCCGCGTAGACCATCCGGTTCGTGCCCATGGGCACGTAGGCCTTCACCGTATCGGGGTTTCCTTTCATATCCTCGGAGAGCGTCTTGGAGTAGAAGGAGCCCAAAAAGCCCGTGAAGGTCTTTTCCTCAAACTGGTCCAGCGTGTGGGGAGCGACGCCCTTCTCCCGGCACAGCTCCGTATAGGCGTAATAGGCCCCCAGGGCCGTCCAGTGGTGGTCCGTGCGGAAGTAGAGATACTCGTCGTCATGGGCCTTCAGAACGTCGTAGATGTTGAGGCCGTGGACGCCGGGGTCCATAAGGCCGTTTATATACTCTATGGCGGCCCTCTCGTCGCTGAGCCCGATGTCCTCCTGGAGGGACTTGTCAAAAAGAATCCCGGAGCTCAAGGGTATGGCGATGGAGTAGATATTCACGTTGCCGCCCAAAAGCCGGTGGGCGCGGTTTATGGCCTGGGCGTACCTGTCGGCGCCGGTCCTGTTGAAGTAAAATAGGCTGTAGGCGCTGTCACCGGACACGAATATAGAGCCCAGCACCTCCCCGTCCGTCACGGGGCCTCCGGTATCCGGCGGGACGGTATCGGGCGGGAGCGTCTCCGTGGGCTGTGTGGCGGCGGTCTCGGTGGGCGCGGAAGCGGGGGACGTGGCATCCGTTGGGCCGCTCGTCACGTCGGGGATATCGTCCCCGTGGTCGCCGTTGCCGATTATGGTGACAGTGCGGTTCCCGTAGAGTGACTTTAAGCGGTTCGCCCCGCGAATGAACACATCCCGCAGTGGATAGGTGTCGGCGTACCACTTATCGATCTCCCCGGTGAAGCTCCCGTCCATGACCCCAGCTAAGGTGAGCTGTGGGAAGGGCGTGAGCTTACGCTTTTCCACCTCGGAGACCTGGGGCCGCAGGGGCCATATGGCCCCGATAACGGCTAAGACGCCGAGGACCGTGAAGAAGAGAATATTTTTTATCCTGTTTGTCCTTTTCATATCGTTTACCGTGTCAGAACGTCCAGTAGATGAACGGGTTATACGTGTTTCCGGTGAGGACCATGGTGGAGAGCACCAGCAAAAGCGCCGGGTGGAGTATGTCGTAGGTCCGGTAGAGGACCTTGAGGGCGGCGCTTCGGCTGTCCCGGAGCCAGAGCCTCAGATTGTGCCAGAAGGGCGTGCAGGCCACGGCCGACACCAAGAGAAGTACCCAGTTGGACCTGAGTGTGATGCCCGCCACGGCGTTGAACGGCGCGTTGCCGTTAAGGCCCAGCATACCGGCAAGGACGGTCAAAAGGGAATGAAGGTCCTCAAACCGGAATATGACCCAGCTGAGGCAGATGATGAGGAGCATGGCCGCGTAACGGAAAACGCCCGGGACGGCGCGAAGGACACGGTCCGGGATGGCCTTTTCCAGCGCTAAAAGCAGGAAAAAGAACATGCCCCAGATGATGTAATTCCATGAGGCCCCGTGCCAGAGCCCCGTCAGGAGCCACACGACGAAGAGGTTGAGGATTTGCCGGGCCCTCCCGCGCCTGTTGCCGCCCAGGGGGATATACACATAGTCCCGGAAGAAGCTGCTCAGGGAGATATGCCAGTTTCGCCAAAACTCCGTGACCGACAGGGACACGTAGGGGTAGTTGAAATTCTCCCGGTAGTGAAAGCCGCACATGAGGCCCATGCCGATGGCCATGTCGGAGTAGGCAGAGAAGTCGAGATAGATCTGGAGCGCGTAGGCGAGGGCGGAGAGCCACAGCCCCGCCACGGGTCTTGCGGCCAGGGCGGAGGCGCCGCCGCTGAAAAAGGCGTCGGCCACCACGGCGCAGGAGTTTGCGAGGATGGATTTCTTGGCAAGGCCCACGGTGAACCGGCTGATGCCGCGGGACAAATGGGCCTGAGTGACCTGGCGGTCCTCAAGCTCCCTGGCAAGGTCCCCGTAGCGCACGATGGGTCCCGCTACGCATTGGTGGAAGAGGCTGGCGTACAAAAGGAGCATCCAAAAGCGCCTCTGGGCCCTGACCTTCCCCCGGTACACGTCGACCGCGTAGGATATGAGCTGGAAGGTGTAGAAGGATATCCCCAGTGGCAGGACGATGTCCGGGACCACCTTCGGAAAGCCGGTGAGGAGCCGGAGATTTTCCAAAAGGAAGGTCAAGTACTTAAATACGCCCAGCACCGACAGGAGCAGGGTTACGCATAGAGCGAGGAGCCGCCGCCGGACCTTCCCCTTGTAGACCTGCATGAGCAGGGCGAAGAACCAGCTCACGAACACGTCGAAAAGCAGTATCGCCGTGAAGCCGAGGGACGCCCAGCTATAAAAGATCAGGGACGCTATAAGAAGAAATATATTTTTGGCCTTTACGCTTTTTAACAGCCCGTGCCCGAGGATCGTCACGGCGAAGAACATAAAGACGAAGCTCATGCTTGAAAAAACCATGGGACGCCACTGCCGCCTCTTTTCGACATTTTTCGTGTTTTTCAAAAAAGCTTAATCTCGAATTGCATCATTTTTGCATATTTTTTGCATCATAGTCGCGGTTGTAACCAGCTGTAAGCAAGCTGTAACCAATATGTTTTTTCTTTTAACCGATGGAATTTATGTTGCGAAAGGAGAGCATATGTGATAAAATAAACAAAGTGCAGTTTTTGGCGCTGTTACCATTGATAGATATGGAGGTTTGGGCATGAACATAACAAAGGATATAAAATATGTGGGCGTTAACGACCACAAGGTGGACCTTTTCGAGGGGCAGTACACGGTGCCTAACGGTATGGCGTACAACTCCTACGTTATAATGGACGACAAGATAGCCGTCATGGACACGGTGGACCGCAACTTCACCCACGAGTGGCTGGACAACCTCTCCGAGGCCCTGGGCGGCAGAAAGCCCGACTACCTCATCGTCCAGCACATGGAGCCGGACCACTCGGCGAATATCGCGAAATTCATGAGCACCTACCCCGGGGCCACCGTGGTGTCCTCCCAGAAGGCCTTCAACATGATGAAGAACTTCTTCGGCACGGATTACGAGGACCGCCGTGTGGTGGTGGGGGAGGGGGACACCCTAACGCTGGGAGCTCACACCCTCACCTTCGTCACCGCCCCCATGGTCCACTGGCCGGAGGTCATAGTGACCTACGATAGCCTGGACAAGGTGCTTTTCTCCGCCGACGGCTTCGGAAAATTCGGCGCTCTGGATGTACAGGAGGACTGGGCCTGCGAGGCCAGGAGATATTACATCGGCATCGTGGGCAAGTACGGCGCCCAGGTCCAGGCGCTTTTGAAGAAGGCCGCGGGACTTGACATTCAGATCATCTGCCCCCTCCACGGGCCGGTGCTCACGGAAAATCTGGGCTACTACCTGAACCTCTACAACATCTGGTCCAGCTACGGCGTGGAGAGCGAGGGCGTGGTCATAGCCTACACCTCCGTCTACGGCCACACCAAGGCCGCCGTGGACCTGCTGGCGGATAAGCTCAAATCCAAGGGCTGTCCCAAGGTGGTGGTCACGGACCTTGCGAGAAGCGATATGGCCGAGGCCGTGGAGGACGCCTTCCGCTACGGAAAGCTGGTACTGGCCACCACGACCTACAACGCGGAGATATTCCCCTTCATGCGGGAGTTTATCGAGCACCTCACGGAGCGGGGCTTTAAAAACCGCACCGTGGGCCTCATTGAGAACGGCTCCTGGGCGCCCATGGCGGCCAAGGTCATGAAGAGCATGCTGGAGCCCTGC
>CANQUO010000084.1 GCA_947627085.1 uncultured Oscillospiraceae bacterium | reverse complement strand
TGGAGGAATCCCGCATCGCCGACAGCCGTGACCCCGACTCCGAGCACGACTTCGGCAAGAACATAATCCCCACTCTCTTAGAGCAGGGCAAGCGCCTTTTTGTCCACCGGTTTGAGGGCTTCTGGAAGGACGTGGGGACCATACCCACCTTCCACGAGACCAGCATGGACCTTCTGGAGGCCGAGCCCCAGTTCGACCTTATGAGCAAGGACTTCCCCACCCTCACCCAGGACGACAGCCTGCCTCCCCACTACGTGGGGCCCAAGGGCTCCGTGGAGCGGGCCTTCGTGGGCAATGGCTCCATAGTGCTGGGCAAGGTGGAGCACTCCATCATCTCCAACGGGTGCACCGTGGAGGAGGGGGCCAGCGTAGTTGACTCCATACTCCTTCCCAACGTGACGGTGGAGAAGGGCGCCAAGGTCGTGAGGGCCATCGTCGGCGAGGGCGCCACGGTGAAGGCCAAGGCCGTTTTCGGCTCCGCGGATACCGCCGAGCCCATCGCCGTCGTCGGCGACGACGCGGTAGTTGAATAAGGAGGTGCGAAATAATGGATAGAGTTATCGGACTTGTCGCCGCCAACTTTGAGACAAAGGACATGGGTGAGCTCACCGAGGAGCGCACCGTTGCGAGCCTGCCCTACGGCGGCGCATACAGAGTTGTGGATTTCGCCATCTCCAATATGGTGAACTCCGGCATAAAGACACTGGGGCTCATCACCCCCTATAAGTACCGCTCCATCATCGACCACGTGGGCGCGGGCAAGGCCTGGGACTTAGACCGCAAGAACGGCGGACTTTTCGTCCTGCCCGGCTCCGTCTTTGGCATCCAGAGCGAGAACAGCCACTTCCTCCTGCGCGACATCCGCCGCAACAAGGTGTATTTTGACAGGAGCCCCTCGCCCTACATCCTCTTCACCGCAGCCAACGTCATAAGCCACATGGACTACCGCCCCCTCATCATGGAGCACATCAAGTCCGGCGCGGACGTCACCATGGTCTACAACACCTGCGACCAGGACGAGCCCCACAGGCTGGGCGTAAATGTGGACAACGGCCGGGTCGTCGGCTTTAAGCCCAATCCCAAAAAGTACGAGGACGCCATGCTGGATACCTTCATCATCTCCCGCGAGCTTCTCATGAAGATAATGGAGTGGTACGCCGCCGTGGATTACCTCGACATATTCGAGGCCATTGAGGGCGACCTTGACAAGATGGACGTCAGGGCCTACAAGTACGAGGGCTACGCCAGAGCCCTGTTCACCGCCCGGGATTACTTTGATTACTCCATGGAGCTTCTCAATCTGGACGTGGCGGCGGAGCTCTTCAGCCGCGAGCGCCCCATCGCCACCAAGGCCTCCGAGAGCGCCCCCGCCAAGTATCTTGAGGGCGCGAAGGTGAAAAACTCCATGGTCACCGCCGGCTCCCTCATCGAGGGCGAGGTGGACCACTCCATCCTCTTCCAGGGCGTGCACGTCTGCAAGGGCGCAAAGGTGAAAAACTCCATCATCATGCAGCGTTGCGTCATCGAGGAGGGCGCCGTTGTGGAGAACGTGATACTCGATAAGTCCAACGTCGTAAAGGCCGGGGCCGTCATAAAGGGCACCGGTGACGCCACCTACATAATGAGCTGAGAGGGCTCGGACACCGATCATATCGACCTTACCGGTCCCGGGAGCTCACCGGGGCCGGGAGGGAATTTCTCCGCCGGGGCGGACAGGCCCCATGGGTCTATCAACTAAAGGGAGGATCGAAAAATGAGAAGAAAACTCAGAGTTTTATTCGCCGCCTACGAGGCCGTACCGTTTATGAAAACCGGCGGGCTGGGCGACGTGGGCGGCTCCCTGCCCCAGGCGCTGAAGGCCGCGGGCTGTGAGTGCCGCGTTATCATCCCCAAGTTCATGACCATACCCGACGAGTACAAGGCCAAGATGACCCATGTCACGGATTTTTACGTGTCGCTGGGCTGGCGCAACGTGTACTGCGGCATCGAAAAGCTGACCTACAAGGGCGTGGTCTACTATTTCGTGGACAACGAGTACTATTTCAACCGCGAGCGCCCCTACGGGTATTTTGACGACGGCGAGCGCATCGCCTACTTCTCAAAGGCCGTGGTCGAGGCGCTGCAGTATCTGCCGGACTTCAAGTGCGATGTCCTGCACTGCAACGACTGGCACACCGCCCTGGCCCCCGTGTTCCTGCGGGAGTTTTATCAGGGCCTGCCCCTTTATGAGAACGTCAAGACCGTGTTCTCCGTACACAACCTCAAGTTCCAGGGCCAGATGAGCGACTACGTTCTGGGCGACGTCCTAGGGCTCTGGGGCATCCCCGCCGCGGCCAGCCAGCTTAGGTGCGACGAGCGGAGCATAAATTTCATGAAGGGCGCGCTTTTATATTCCGATATCCTGAGCACAGTGTCCAAGACCTACGCCGAGGAGATAAAGACGCCGTTCTTCGGCGAGAGGATGGACGGCATCTTCCGCGACCGGGCCAGCGTCCTTTACGGCGTGATGAACGGCATAGACACGCAAAGCTGGGACCCGGCCACCGACCCGCTGATACCCCACCACTATGACCTGAATGACCGCTCCGGCAAGGCGCTTTGCAAGGCCGAGCTCCAGCAGGAGCTGGGGCTGGAGGTAAACCCCGAAAGGCCCCTGGTGGTCATGATAGGCCGCCTCACCGAGCAGAAGGGCATGGACCTTGTCCAGCGGGTAATAAGCGAGATGCTTGACCGCTCCGTCCAGATAGCGGTCCTGGGCACCGGCGATAAGCAGTATGAGGACATGCTCAGCTACTACGCCTGGGAGCGGGCGGGGAGCTGTTCCGCATGTGTGCGCTTTGACGAGGCCCTGTCCCACCGGATGTACGCCGGAGCGGATATACTCCTGATGCCGAGCCTCTTTGAGCCCTGCGGCCTTTCCCAGATGATAGCCATGCGCTACGGCACTCTGCCCGTGGTGCGGGAGACCGGCGGCCTTAAGGATTCCGTCAAGCCCTACAACCAGTTCACCGGCGAGGGCACGGGCTTCAGCTTCGCAAACTACAACGCCCACGAGATGCTCTTCACCCTTATGAACGCCTGCGAGCTCTTCTGGACCGACAAGGCCGCCTGGAGCAAGCTCCAGGACAGCGCCATGGCCGAGGACTTCAGCTGGGACCGGGCGGCGAAGGAGTACCTGAGCATGTACGAGATGACCCACCCCGAGATCGAGCCCTGGCGCAAGCGCAAGGACGGCGAGACTACCGAGGAACCCGTCGAGGAGACTGCCGAGGAGACCGCCAAGGAGACTGTCGAGGGCTGAATCATATTGATCTCCAATAAAAAGTCTACTTTTTATTGGAGAATAGTATCACATATTATCCACGGGGGCGGCCGGCCGCCGCCCCCTGTTCCCCCGGGCGGGGGACCACAAATTTGACCTTAAAGGAAACCCTACCGTATGAGAGCTTATCACAACTCCCGCGAGCTTAAATTCCGCGAACCATTTGGCGCTGTCGCAGTGGGCGGCGCTGTTTCCATTTCAATAGACACCTGGGACGGCGAGGCCGAAAGCTGTGACCTGCGTATCTGGGTGGAGAAAAAAGGGGAGACAATAGTCCCCATGGAGAAGGCCGGCGGCCGCTTCACCGCCGTTTTGACCCCGGAAGAGCCGGATATTGACTGGTATAGCTTCATTTTTCACTTCTCCGACGGCAACTACTGCTTCTACGGCCCAAAGGAGGGCCGCGTGGGCGGGGAGGGCGAGATATACGGCTGGGACCGGGACCACCCGTCTTACCAGCTCACCGCCTACATCCCCAGGGCCGTGCCGGATTGGTACAAAAACGCCATAGTCTATCAAATATTCCCCGACCGCTTTTACAGGGGCGAGGACTTTCGCGAGAGGGCCGACAGCGTCGCCTCAAAGCCCCGCCGCGGCATACCGAAGGCCATAATTAAAAAATGGGACACCCCCGTAAGCTACAAGCGCACGCCCTCGGGCGGGATAAAGACCTGGGAGTTTTACGGCGGGACCCTCAAGGGCATTGAGGAGAAGCTTGACTACTTGAGCGCCCTTGGCGTCACGGCCCTGTATCTCAACCCCATCTTCGAGGCCGCCAGCAACCACCGGTACGACACCGGCGACTACGAGAAGGTGGACGGGCTTTTGGGCGACGAGGAGTCCTTCAAAAGTCTTGCCAGGGAGTGCGAAAGGCGTGGGATACGCATAATCCTTGACGGCGTATTCAACCACACCGGCTGTGACAGCAAATACTTCAACAAATTCGGCAATTACCCCGAGCCCGGGGCGTACCAGGGCCCGGAGTCCAGATACTACCACTGGTACCGCTTCCACAGCTTCCCGGACGATTACGAGAGCTGGTGGGGTAACGAGGACCTTCCCGATGTGGAGGAGCACGACCCGGACTACAAGCGGTACATATACTTAGGCCCCGACTCCATCGTCCGCCGCTGGATGCGCCTTGGCGCCTCCGGGTGGAGGCTGGACGTGGCGGACGAGCTCCCGGACGACTTCATCGAGGGCATAAAATCCGCCGTGATGGAGGAAAAGGGCGATGAGGGCTTACTTATGGGCGAGGTCTGGGAGGACGCCTCCAACAAGCGGGCCTACGGAGAGCTCCGGCGGTACTTTTTGGGCACGGAGCTTGACTGCGTGATGAACTACCCCTTCCGCACGGGGGTGCTGTATTTCCTCACCGGGGACCTGAGCGCCGAGGACCTTCGGGAGACCATGCTGAGCCTTCAGGAAAACTACCCGCCGGAAAACTTCAAGGGCTCCTTAAACCTGATGGGCAGTCACGACAGGGCCAGGGTAATGACGGTCCTGGGCGGCGCGCCGGAGCCGGAGACGCTGACGGACGCGCAAAGGCGTGAATATAAGCTCACCCCCGACAAGCGTGGCCTTGCCAAGGGTCGGCTGTGGCTCATGGCGCTTATGCAGATGACCCTCCCCGGCGTGCCCTGCGTCTATTACGGCGACGAGGCCGGTATGGAGGGCTACGCCGACCCTTACAATCGGGGGCCCTTCCCCTGGGGACAGGAGGACCGGGACAACTACACCATATACCGGAACGCCATCAACCTGCGCCGGGCCTTCCCGGAGCTGGTGGACGCCACCTTTGAGCCCTTCTCCTTCGGGCCGGATGTTTTCGGCTATCACCGGGACTGGGGCGACGGGGAGGGCCTGGCAGTCCTCATAAACCGGGGCCGGGAGACACGCTCCGTCACCATCGGAGCCCACGGGGAGCGCGTCACCGACGTGCTCGGCGGGGCAAAATACAGCCACCACGACGGCCTTGTGGACGTGACGCTGTGGCCCATGGGCTCGGCCATACTCTATTTCCATAAAAAAGAGCGTCTTGGAAGGCCCCTGGAGCGGGGCTCCGGCATCCTGGCCCATGTGACCAGCCTGCCAAATGACGCCGGACCCGGAAATATCGGCAAGGCGGCCTACGATTTTGTGGACTTCCTCCATGAGTCCGGTCAGAAGTACTGGCAGATACTGCCCATAAATCCCACGGACGCCCACGGCTCACCCTACGCCGGGGCCTCCGCCTTCGCGGCCAATATTTCCCTCCTGCCGGAGAGCGCGGAGGAGCTGAGGCGCGAGTTTGAGAGCTTTACCCCCGACGAGGGCTATTGGGATTTTCTTAAGAAGAACGAGGACTGGCTGGACCCCTACGCCGCCTACGCCGCAATAAAGGCGAAAATCTCCGAAAAGCACTACATGACCTGGCCGGAAAAGTACCGGAAGTACTCGCCGGAGCTTCTCCGTGACCCGGAGCTTGCCGGGGAGGCGGAGCTTCAGAAGTTCTGCCAGTATAAATTCGAGCTTGCCTGGCACAAGCTGAGAGACTATGCCAAATCGAAGGGCGTTACCATCATCGGCGACATGCCCATGTACGTCTCCGGCGACTCCGCCGACGTGTGGGCCGAGCCGGGGGAGTTCATGGTGGGCTCGGACGGAAAGCCGGGGCTCATAGCCGGCGTGCCGCCCACGTATATGGACGAGGGCCAGCTCTGGGGCAACCCGGTATATAACTGGGCTGTCATGCGGCAAAACGGCTATGACTGGTGGATGCGCCGGTTCCGGCGTATGCTGGACCTATACGATTTCACGCGCCTTGACCACTTCATGGGTTTCGAGTCCGGCTGGGCCGTGCCCGAGGGCGGAAAGCCCGCCGACGGCCACTGGGTATTCGGCCCGGGACTGGAGCTTTTCAGGGCCGCCTACGAGAAATTCGGGCCCCTTCCCTTCGTGGCGGAGGACCTGGGGGATATAACCCCGGCAATCAGGGCGCTTTTGGCCCGGTGCGGATTTCTGGGCACCGACGTTATGCAGTACCAGAACGCCGACCCCATATGGGGCTACTACCCGCCGGATGAAAAGATAGCCTACTCCGGCACCCACGATAACCGCACGCTCATGGGCTTTTGCAAGGATAAATACCCCGGCCGGGCGCCGGGGGAGACGTCCCGGGAGCTTATATCAAAGCTCATGGGGAGCTCCGCCGAGGTGGTGATCTTACAGCTTCAGGACACGCTGGGCCTCGACGACAGATCAAGGATGAACACCCCCGGCACCACGGGAAAAAACTGGTCCTGGCAGGCCAAGTCAAGTGACTTCAAAGACGCCGGTAAGCGCCTTTCAAGGGATACAAAAAATTTTAACAGGAGCTGATAAAAATGGACGCATGGAAAATGTTTGAAAACACCGTTCTCTATTCCCCCAAGACGAAGCTCATGATGGAGTGGGGCGGCATGGACCTCAACGACGACTACATCTTCTCCATGGAGCGCAAGATGAACACGGCATTGCGGGGCATGGTGGAGCTGGAGGCCGGCGCCATCGCCAACCCCGACGAGGGGCGCATGGTCGGCCACTATTGGCTCCGCGCCCCCGAGAAGGCCCCCACGAAGGAGCTCCGGGACGAGATAGAGAGCTGCCTTGCCAAGGTCAAGGCCTTCGCCGCCGATGTGCACTCCGGCAAGATTTGCGGCGAGAAGGGCGGAAAATTCGTGAATGTCCTTGTGGGCGGCATCGGCGGCTCCTCCCTGGGGCCCCTCTTCGTGTCGAAGGCTCTGGGCACACCCGAGGACAAGATGAAGCTCTACTTTTTGGATAACACCGATCCCGCCGGTATGGACGCCGTGTTCCGCGCGGTGGACGACAAGGCCGACGAGACGCTGACCATCATCATCTCCAAGTCCGGCGGTACCATCGAGACGAGAAACTGCCAGATGGAGGCCAAGGCCTTTTATAAAAAGCACGGCCTTGACTTTGCCAAGCACTTCGTCACCGTCACCGGCGAGGGCTCCAAGCTCGACAACACCGCCGTCAGCGAGGGCTGGATAGAGCGCTTCCCCATGTGGGACTGGGTTGGCGGCCGCACCTCCGTCATGTCCGCCGTGGGACTTCTGCCGCTGGCGCTCCAGGGCATCGACATCGACAGCTTCTTGAAGGGCGCCGCGGACTGCGACGAGCTCAATCGCAACGTAAGCATCCTTGAAAACCCCGCCGCCGTCATGGCTCTGGCCTGGTACCGCGTCTCCGGCGGTAAGGGCGGTGTGACCCAGGTGGTCCTGCCCTATAAGGACAGCCTTGACTTACTTGCCAAGTACCTCCAGCAGCTCGTCATGGAGTCCCTGGGCAAGGAGCTGGACCTTGACGGCCAGACGGTCCATCAGGGCCTTGCCGTCATGGGCAACAAGGGCACCTCCGACCAGCACAGCTACGTCCAGCAGCTGGTGGGCGGCCCGGACAACATCTTCGTGATTTTCGTCCAGGTCCTGGCCGACCGGGAGGGCGCCAGCATCGAGGTGGGCGAGGGCTCCACCTCCGGAGACTACCTCAACGCCTTCATGCTGGGCACAAAGAAGAACCTTGAGGACCACGGCAAGAAGACCATGACGGTCACGGTCCCCTGCGTCTCCGCCTACAACGTGGGCCAGCTCATAGCTATCTGGGAGCGGGCCGTGGGCATCTACGCGGGACTTATAAACATCAACGCCTACCACCAGCCCGCCGTGGAGTACGGCAAGAAGTGCGCCGGTGTGCTCATAGAGGTGAAGAACAAGGCCAAGGCCCTTTTAGTTGAGAAGAAGGCCCCCATGACGGCCCCTGAGATAGCCAAGGCCCTTGACGCGGACGCTCAGGACGTATTCCGCCTCCTTCTCCATCTTGCCAACAACGACCCCGTCATCCACATGAACGTCAACGACGAGGACATCGTGGAGAGCACCTTCGAGGCGAAGTAAACTCCCGAAATAAACTCCGAAAGACTCAACCCCCGCGGCCTTTCTGGGCTGGTCATAAAACAGTATAGCGCCTGAGCTTGTCTTTGAGACGAGCCGGGACAGCGGATAGAAACACCCCGGTCAAAATTGCCGGGGCGTTTTCTACGCGATATGGGCAGAAACATCGTGAAAAATTCGATCAACCGTCTTAACGGACAATAGATTTCTTCACATTTGAGTGGTATAATGTTAATTGTCGAGCGGGCGACTGTTCGACAATCGGGGTTTGAAGGAGAAAAACACGCGATGCTTTTTATCAAGAGCTTAGAAACGCCAAGATTGAGGATTCGTTCTTGGCGGAAGTCCGATAAAGACTTTACGCTGTCTCTATGGGGAGATAAAGAAAACGGAAAGTATATGAGCGACCCTATCCGTGAGAACATGGATGAAGCGTATCTCAAATGTGTCGATGAGATGGAGGACAACCCTGAGGGATATTATCTGAT
>CANQUO010000083.1 GCA_947627085.1 uncultured Oscillospiraceae bacterium | reverse complement strand
GCTTGCGGCAGAACCGGGAATGAAACAGCAGACTTTTGTTTGCGCCGGGTTTAAGGCTGGCAACGGGCCGAAGGCAAACGGGATAGGCTATGAGCCGGAGAAAGCCCCGACATTATCCGCCGCAAACTCCGGGACAAATCAAGTACCTGCTGTGATATGCCTGCAAGGCAACGCCGTTGACCGCAATGTAGGGCAGAACGGCAGCGGGATAAGCCAGGAACCGATGTTCACGCTGAACGCAACAGACAGACATGCTGTATTTGACGCCAGAGGAAACGGGAACGGCGAAACCGTGCCAACAATCACGGGCGACCATGAAAACAGGGTGACGGATTACACGGCGATTGTTACCGCTGTCGATTGTCGGAACGGTGTGGAGAACACCGAGGTCAACGGGACGCTTCAAGCAAAGACAACATGCGGGACAAGCCTTAACCTGAATAACGTTGTGCGTGTGGCCAGCGTGGTCCGCCGCCTTACGCCGATGGAATGTGAGCGGCTTCAGGGCTTCCCGGATAGGTGGACGGACATCGGCGACTGGACGGACGAGAAGGGCAAGAGGCGCAAGACCTCAGATGCCGCAAGGTACAAGGCCATTGGCAACTCTATCGCCCTGCCGCCGTGGAAGTGGGTACTTAAGAGACTGTGCGCCCTCTATGAGCGGGACGCCACCATGGCGAGCTTATTTGACGGAATAGGCGGTTTTCCGAGAATTTGGGAACAGCTCAACGGCGAGGGGACTTGTCTCTGGGCCAGCGAGATAGAGCCGTTTTGTGTGGCGGTCACTAAAAAGAGATTTGGAGGCGTGGAATGAGGATACTTAGTGATACCTAATCCGGGGCCGGTGAAATTCTATTTCGAGAGGAAGGGTGAACGAGATGGAACGTGAGATACTTTTCCGCGGGAAGCGTTTAGACAATGGCGAATGGGTATATGGAGCAATCATTTGTCAAGATGATAGGTGCTTTATCAATCCTCAAACTGACGGAACCGTTTATTGCAGTTACAGTTCCATGAGTGGCAGATGGATTTTCGGCGACTATCTGGAAGTCGACCCTGCCACCGTGGGGCAGTACGTGGGTATGCCGGATAAGAACAGGACGAAGATATTTGATGGGGATTTGCTGAAATATACGAGATATGAAGATGACGCGCCATATCGTGTGTTTTGGGATAATTTTGAGTGGTACATACAATGCGAAAACCGTATGCCGGACAGGCTCAGCGTCTCCCAGCCTGAAAATTGGGAGGTTATTGGCAATATCTACGATAACCCGGAGCTTTTGGTGTAGCATATGAACGCCGCAGGGGCAGATTAAGATGTTTTGAGGAGGTGGTTCCCCGATGATTTACATCGGAATATAGACCCCGGCAAGAAAGGGGCGTTTGCGCTGATATATGAGGACGGGAGGACTTCGATCTACGCTTGGGATGAAGATGTATTCCCCTGCTTGATGAAGGGCGTGGCTGACAGGCCATGCGTCGCCTGCCTTGAGCACGTGTCCGCTATGCCGGGGCAGGGGGTAACGAGTATGTTTACCTTCGGCCAGAACTTCGGGTTCATACAGGGCGTTTTGAAGGCCTACGGCATACCCTTCGAGTTGGTCAGGCCTCAGAAATGGAAGAAAGAGTTTTCTGTCACCGGGGACAAGAACAGCTCCGTTGCCGTGTGCAAGCGGCTGTTTCCCGGCGTCAGCCTCTTGAGGTCGGACAAATGCCGGAAGGACGACGACGGGATGGCCGAAGCGCTTCTTATGGCTGAATACGCGCGGCGTAAGCTGTGAAGGAGGTAAGGATAATTGAAAGACCCTGCGATGCTATTCTACACTTCGGACTTTTTGACGGGTGTACAGCTCATGGGTATGAAGGAGAGGGGCCAGTACATAACGCTTCTGTGTCTGCAACAGCAACGGGGCCACATGACGCAGAAGGAAATGGAAAAAGCTGTAGGTAAGATGTCCGGTGAGCTCCTGAGCAAATTCGTCCGGGACGAGGACGGCAAGCTCTACAACAAAAGGGCTGATTACGAGATAAAGAGACGGGAGGCCCGTAGTCAACGTCAAAGAGAGAATATAGAAAAACGATGGAATATACCAAACGGTGGCAGTGGTAGCCTAAAAGGTAATACCATGGTATTACCTTTAGAAACAGCAACAGCAATAGAAACAGAAAAAGAAGATTTTTCGAATACGGGGGTAACGGGAGAAAAGGGGTCCGGGGGAAGGAGCTCCCAGGGGGACCCTGAGCTTGGGCGTGTCATGACGCTGTACTGCAACCGTGTCAGCGCCTATCCCTCCGCCACCTGCATCGAGCTTCTCAAGGGCTACACCGCCGAGATGGGGGCTGACGTGGTGTGCCACGCCATAGAGATAGCCCTTGACGACAACAAGCCCCAGTGGCGGTATATCCAGGGCATTTTGAGGGGCTACCACGCCCAGGGCGTTAAATCCCTCGACGACGTCCTCCGGGAGGAGCAGGCCCATCAGAAGCGCACGGACGCCAAGAGGCCGGGAAGTAAAGCGCCCTCCGGCTCCGGTGAAACGGCGGCGACGGCTGACGAGCTGGCCCAAATGAGGGCCACGCTGGCCAAGATGAAGGGGGCGGGGCCGTGAATTGCGCCGTGTGTGAATGCTCGATACGGGAGATAAACGGGGCCGGTAGGGCGTGGCTTAGGTGCGGTTCCCCGGTCGCCGGACCTTGGCGGGGCCGCGTGGTTGGAAACCCGATGCCGAGGACGGCGAACATGCGGAAAATCGGAGTCGACGCCCCGGCATGGTGCCCAAAGGAGGCCAAAAAATGAAAGTTTGCACAGGAGACATTGTGGTTGATGCTACATATCCGACAACGATAAAGGCAATCGTCCTTTGGGACAAATCCCCAAATGATCAACCGCTTTTGACGGGAGTTGGAAAATACGCCCCTTACTGGTCAAGTTATGACGGGATAACCGAAGTCATAGGTCATGTAAATATCGCTGATACAATTACAGGCTTGTGCAAGGGAGGCCCACAATGACCTACACCGTGAAGCGGGGCGGAAGGGTGTTATTCCACGCCCAGTGCGATAAAAGCCCGTACAGCCCGGAAATCGAGGCCCATATGGTTAAATCGGGGCACGAGATATACGTGGACGGGAAGAAGTTAAGGAAGGTGAAGAAATGAAGCTCAGAGACCCGAAGACGGAGGAAGTGTTTGAAAACATCAAAATAGCCCTCGACGATTTTTGTAACGGGCATAGCGCTGAACAGTGTTTTGCGCACGGATGCCCATTCGATTCAAAAGCATGGGGAAATGGCGGATGTATAAAGTGGGCTGAGAAAAATCCCATTGAAGCCGCCCGGCTGATGGGGTATGAGGTCATAGACGAAAAGGAGGACAATATGGACAAACAGGACAAGCCTCGCCAGACCAATCCGGAGCGGGAGGGCCTGGGACCCTCCCCTACGGGAGAGACGGAGGCCCCGGAGGTGGACGTAGGGGCGGGTTCTAAACCCGCCCGGCCCAGGCTGGCGGAGGTGCTGGGTGTGGAAGTGGGAGAGAAATTTCAGGTTAGCGGATGGGAAGACGGTAACGGCGGGTACTGGATAGATGAGAACGGGGACATAGATAATACCACCCACGCAGGTATTTCCATTATCATGTTGGTTGATATCATCAATGACCCGGAACTTATCATACGCGCCCCGCACCTCACTGAGCCGGAAATCGCCATTATGCGGGCGGTGGGGGCTAAGTGGGTGAGTTTCGATACCAATTCCATTGATGAATCTGTAATGCTCTGGTCAGATAAGCCAGATAAAGATAGAAATGGAATTTTTTCTTCTCCTATATCTGTCCTTGCGGCGGTGGCAGAAGAGCTTTTCCCCTCCGTAAAGCCGGGGGACCTTATCGAATACAAGAAGGAGGAAACAAAATGAAGAAAATCATAGCGTACATATTGGCCGCGGCGGTGGTCGTGGCGTTGGTCATGGCCGGGAGGACCACGGCTATTGCGGGGTTTGACGATACGGAGCTCACGGCGCGACAGGAGGAGGTACATGCGGCGGCGGAGCTCTTGAGGGAGTTGGGCGTTGTCGAGGAGGACCCGGCGATAAAGGCACTGTCCGCTGAGTGGTGGCGGTGTGAAAGTTTGCTCAAGGCGGAATATCTTGGCGAGTTTACCGTCACCGGCTACGACCCATACTGTACCCACTGTTGCGGCAAGGCGGACGGCGTCACGGCCTCCGGGGCACTGGTGACTGAGGGCTATACCGTGGCGATGTGCCGGGATTATCCCTTTGGCACGAAAATCTACATAGAGGGCCTGGGGATTTTCGAGGTCCAGGATCGGGGCGTGGGGCCGGGGCACATCGACGTTGCGTGTTCAAGTCATTCGGAGTGCTATGCGCTGACGGGGCATTATGAGGTGTGGGTGATAGATAATGAGACTAATTGATGCGGACGCACTCAAAAAGAGCTTTGGAGAAAGACGGCTCGACCACGATTTTTGTATTCCGTTTGACGAAACGACGGCACGAGACCTTATTGATGATGCCCCAACAATCGACCCGGTGAAGTACGGCGTGTGGGTTGGCGAAGGAGACGGCTATGCGGACGGCGAAATGGTCTATGACATGTGGCATTGCGACCAGTGCAATCACTTTGAAGAAACCGATGACCCGGAAACGCTTCCGCATTACTGTCCAGACTGCGGGGCCGAGATGGGGCTGTAAAAACATGTAGGTGACGGGATGAACGACAAAACGCCTTATGAAATGGCACTCGCCAAGCAGAGCCGGAAAGAAATCGACTATTGCGACGAATGCGAAAATTTCAAGCTCGTTGGGAGTGCTTGCTACTGCTCCGTAACCGGAAAGATGCTCCATCCCCTGATGTACGAAAGAGGGCAGGGGGCAGGACCGGCAAGGCACTGTGACAAGAGGAGAACGAAAAGCGAAAATATGTAACGGGGGAGGCGAAATATGACTGAAATCGAGGAGGCAAGGCGGCGGGAGTGTATCCTTGGCCGCATAAAATGTCCGGACGATTCGTGCGAAAAGTGCGGGTGGAATAAGGACGTGGCCGGCCGGAGGATCGAGGCTGTGCGGAAGGGGAAGATGGTCCCGGATAAAAACGGCCTTCGGCGGCTCAGGCTGAGGGACGGACTACCGCGGGCGAAAGTGAAGCGAGGGTGATAATAAATAACGGGCCTCCCCAATGTGGGGAGGCCCGCTGTGTTTATTATGCGTGAGTGGTTGTTGCGGAAATTGCAATGACCAGGGAGCGGATTCCTTATCGTTCACATTGACGCTTTTCGATGTCCTTGACGGTTTCAATTCCGGGAAATTCCTTCTGGAGGGCTGAGAACCGCTTCAGTGCCTTGTGGCGTTCCTGCCCGGGGTAGTGCTCGGAGAGCTCGTTGACCGTCGTCCCGTCCTTATAGACCCTGTCAATGGCCACGTAGTAGACCTTCCGGTCCGGGTAGTGCCGGAGCTCACGGGTGAGGGCCAGGCGGCGCGTGTAGGGCATTGTCTCAAGCTCGCTATATCGGACGGTCAGAGCGGCGCGGTACTCGGTCAATTGCTCAATAAGCGTCTGGGCCTCGGTGATAAGGCGGGCGGCTGTATCGTCATAGTGGGCGATTTTGCCCTGATCCAAACAATCCGGGCGGAGCAGATAGCCCCGGAGGCTGATTTCTGCCTCACGGCTTGGGCTATTATAGCGAGTGAAAAGGGTGTCAATGGACATGGGGGACACCTCCCACCTTTTGACGGTAGGCGGCGCGGACCTCGTAGAGGTCGCCGCAGGCGAGGATCTCTATTCCCTCAACGGCGGCGGCACGACGGGCGGCCTCCTCGGTGCGGTAGATTTTCGGGATCGCCGGCTGGCTCCAAGTCTCCCCGTAGAGGCGGACCGTGTAGCGGGCCCTCTGTCCGTATCCTGTGCGTTCGATGGCGTGGAACATGTGTTAATTCCTCCTTTATAGTCCCATGAGCGCCCGCCCATTTGGGCGGCTGGACTTGCACCAGCGGCGCTATTGCGTCGGCCTTGCGGGCTTGCGGTGGTTTATTTGGCCTTGATAATTTCAACCTTGCTATTGGGGGCCACCTTTTCCCACCTTGCCGCGAATTCCTCGGCTTTTTTGCGGCTGGTGAAGGTCTCGCGCACCATGTTGCGCTTGCTGGTCTCGGTGTTAATAAGTACTATTCGATACATTGCTTTTACCTCCAAACTGTATTTTGGTTTTACCCAATAAGCGCCGCCGGATAACCGGCAACGGGCTTTCACCGTTCACCCAATAGGGCGGGCCTTGCGGGTGGTGGGGGGCGGTCAGCAGGCCGCCCCGATCTCGTAATACTCGGCGCGGTCGCCGGTGGTGGTGAACACGCGGGAGCCGTACCGGCCACGTATCTCATTCATCGTCCGCTTGCCGCGGTAGTAGGTCCGGGTGTCCTCCACGTGATGCCAGCTCCAAAGCCCTTTCTTAGGAGCCCAACGGCAACCGGCGGCCTTGAGCTTATCCTTGTGCGTCAATGTGTCCCCGCCTATCCAGAGCCAAGAGCCGCAGAGCTCAACGCTGAGCCCGCGCATACGGAGGAGCAGGTCGATGATGTCCCGGAACTCCTCCGGGGCCTCGGTGGTCTGGTGGAGCTCGTCGGCCTTGGCGTTGACCCGTGCCTTGAGCTCATTGAAAAGCTCGTCGTGCTCCTGATTGATGGCTTTCATGACCTCGGTGTCGCCGCCGCAGTCCGGGTGATACTTGAGAGCAAGGCGGTGATAAGCTTTCTTGAGCTCCTCAAGAGTGGTGATGTTCTGGAAGTATTTCATGGTGCTTTCCTTTCCGGCCGGGCGGCCTGTCGTGATGATGGCATGATAGCATGACAGAAGCGAATTGTCAAGCATGATTTCATGCCATTTTGCAACTTTGGAGCCTTGCACAATTTCTGCCGGTGAATTTTGTACAAATTGGCATGCTTGCATGTCGCGTGGGAATATGGTATACTATCATGCAAGGGAGGCGATACCGTGTACAACGAGAAGAAGAAAATTTCCAATGAAAGATACCTCGCCAAAATGAAAACGCTCACGATCCGCATGAGGCCGGAGGAGCACGAGGCGATCAAGCAGGCGGCGAATGGTCAGAGCGTCCAGGGCTACATATTGCAAGCTGTCAGGGAGCGCATGGAGCGGGAGGGGCGGATTTAAGCGGAAGGCGGTACGTGCGCACTGAAAAACCAGAAAACATCAGTAAAGCAATGAGCAATGTTGCCGGGGCTCTTGACAAGCTCAGCCACGGCGTGATTTAATCAAATTTGTAAAGAATGAAAAAGACGGAAAAACAAGCGAGCTTGTTTTTCCGTCTTTTATCATTCTTTGTATTTTTGCGCGTGAAAGGGGGTTGACGCATGGAGACCAAGTATAAGGCGGCGGAGCTCAAAGAGGCTTTTGAGAAGTGTATGCAGTACTGCGCGGATAACAACGAGCCGCCGGTTGATTATGTCCTGCATTCGTTCACGTCCATATCTCAGGACACCATGACGAAGTATCTCAAGCGGGCGGAGGAGATGGAGAAGGGCGATAGGCCGGTTGATACGGACGTGATAGAGGCATCGGAGGTTATAAAAAAATGGCAGGAGTTCAAGACCGTGTTTTGGGCGCGGGTGGGGCTCAAGGACCCGAAGCTCTCGGCGTTTGCCATCTTCAACCTCAAGCAGCCGTGTAACGGCGGATACACTGATAAACCGGTGACGGCGGCGGGCAATGTGGAGGTCTCGGTCAACCTGTCGGGCGTTGGGAACAAGGCCGCGGGATGACGGGAAAATGGTAAAAGCTGGTCTGTCGATGTGACGGATGGGGCAATTGAGGAATTGCAGGAAATGCAGGATTTTCAAAAGCCTTGGGGCGCAAGGGTTCTTTAGGACGGTGAATTGAACAATACAATTATTTTGTTCAATGTCCGGGGCAATTGGGCGATTTCGGGGCTGATTTTTGCAATTTCGCGTGTTGCGGGTTGCAATCGGCAATAAGGTCCCGCGTGGGCCCGGGAGCGGCTCCGGGGGAGTATGGCGGCCCTGGGGGCGTGTAGCGGGACGCGGTGAGGGGCCGACCGGGCAGGTGGCCGATGGCGGGGATTTTCAAGCCACCCCACCCCCAGGCGGAAAAACGGGGGGCCTTCGCGGACTGGCGTATAGGAAGAATGGCGCACAGGCGCACCGCGACTTTCACAGCTCTTAATTTGTGTTACAGCATTCCCGTCACGTCAAGACTTTGAAAAACCCTTGTAAATCAAGGCTTTTCTTATTTGCCGCTCTCAACTATACAGAGAGTTGGCCCTGCCGGAAAAAGGGGGTGGGGGTTTTGAAAACCGTCATGTAAAAATTTTAAAAATACTTTCCAGGGGGTGACTGTATGGCGCGTGGAAGGCCAAAGACGTCGGAGGCCAACAGGGTATTGAATAATCAGCGGGGCAAATTTGTGGTGGAATACAACCCCGGGGACGCAAACCCAAAGCAGAGGGCGTTTTTTGAGGCCCGGGTACCGTTCATAGCCTACGGAGGGGCGAAGGGCGGCGGCAAGACCTGGGCCGTCAGGACAAAGGCCATACTGGGGGCCATAAGCAACCCGGAGATAAAGATACTCATAATGCGTCGGACCTACACGGAGCTGGAGGAGAACCACATAAGGCCCATCGTGAAGCAGGTGGACCCGAAGATCGGGGCATACAACGGCTCCACCCGGGTAATGACGTTTTTCAACGACGCCACCATCAAATTCGGCCACTGGGCGGGGGAGCAGTCGGAGCTTGAGTATCAGGGCCAGGAATTCGACTGGATATTCATAG